>PASS01000033.1 GCA_002712165.1 Fidelibacterota bacterium | reverse complement strand
TTTTCATAGAAACTCTTTTCAATCTTCTTTTCATCAACCAATGATTCTAATTCATTTTTTTGAAACACATAATAATATCTTTTCCCTAATATATTTTGTTGTTTATCTTTCCAATCTACAAAATTATCTTGCGTTATAAATTTCCTTCGTGAGTCATCCTCTTGTTCAAATGCCCATACCAATACTAGTATCTTTCCTCCAGTTTTTGTGACTCTTTGTAATTCTTTAATTGCCGTTTTTCTCTTTTCAACCGTTGATAAATGGTGGATGACAGCAATACAAATTGTATAATCGAATGAATCCGTCTTATAAGGGATATCTAAAATATCTCCACAGATTACATTGAGGTTTTTTTGTAGACAAATGTTTACTAGACTTTTACTAAAATCACATCCATAATGTATACAATCTTTCCTGTACAGCATATTTTTACCATTTCCACACCCTATATCACCAATAATAGAATCTTTTGGAATACTATCTAAAAATTCTTCAACACAAGACCAAGGACGATATCTTGTATTGTCGAATGATGACGCAATTGAATTGTAAACATTTTTAACATGAATTTCTTCGATTGACATTATTTTAAAAAAAATTATAAAAATTGTTTTAATCAAATTTAACATTTAGCATAGTTTGGTAATGATGGTGCAATAAATGGAAATTTTTTATTAATCTCATCGTAGTTTCCAAATAATTCTTCATGTTTTTGAATATCTCTTGATGCAATTAAAGGGAAACTTTTATAGTCCTTTGAGATAATATTTACATTTTTATTTCTTAAACAATGATTGATATACCTTCCTTCCTTAAGAATGTATCTATTGAACTTTTCCCAACCCACTGGATTGAATAAAATATCATCTTTCCCTTTGTAAGGGAATAAATCCTTATAGATAATATCACCTTTCTTATAGTTTTTTCCAGCAAATAATCCGTCACCATGAATTTTGGATTCATGAATGTAAGGTTTTTCAGGTAAAAAACAATGTAACATGATTAAGGTAAAAAATAATCCAAATAAAAGTTTATAAAATCTTTTCATTTATTTATATATATATATTATTCAAATATAATTAATTATCCTGTTTTTGATTCATTGGTGTTGCTAAAGGAGGATTAAAATACTGTTCATTATCTTCAATAAAACCATGGAACCAATGTTTCCTTCCATCTTTGGAATGAAATTCACAATAAAAATCATCCCCTTTACATGTTTCTCCAAATATTTCTTTGTACATCCATAGTTTTCCTTGCCAATTGTTATTCTTACCATACACATTTCTTATTTTTTCAGTGATATCATTTACTTGGTTGTATGTTGCTTTTGTGAGACTTCGACCTCTATAATTTTCATAATATTCAGAATGAATCATTATTTATTATTGGTTTTCATTTTTTTTTAAAATAATATACATTAATATATGAAGAAGGAATTAATTCAAAAAATAGCGATTGTTTTATTTTTTATTATGTTTATCTATTCAGGTCTTATGAAAATTACAAATTTTAGTAAAAAAACAGCTGTACTAAGTACAAAAACTAACTTACCCTTTCCTATCAATGAATTAGGTATGATAGGTGTCATTATACTTGAGGTGATAGGTTCATTATATATCGTTTATTATTTTTTGTACGGGGGTCTAGATAAAGAAATAATTCAAAAGATATGTCAGGCATTTATTGTTTTCTTGATAGTTGTTACTTATTTATATCATCCACCCTGGGATAAAATGATTCCATTCTTGTCTAATGTTACAACTACAGGTGGATTATTATTAATATATAATCTAATTTAAATAATAAATGAAGAATTGTAAATTATATATCGTAACATTTGTGATTACTGCTTTGTGGGATGTAGTGTTAAGAATTATGGTTGAAAATTATGATAAATTACCTAAACTTGTTAAATTAGATTTTATGAAATATTTAATTCCCTATTTCCAAAAACATACATTATTGGCGGCCGCTTTAATTGCAGGATTTATCGGAGCAACAACTCAATATATAATTGTTAATATCCAATCATTCCCTAAAAACTTAATGGAAACTCAAACTATCCTTCAATTTTTGGTATTATCATTTATTATTAGTGCATTATATGGTTTTATCATGAAATTTAGCAAATTGTATCCCCATTTAGAGGAAACATATTATAAAGATCTTGGTACAGTAAGAAGTATGTATCATGATGGTATTTCTGGGTTAATTGTTCAAATTACTATATTTAGTTTAATGATGGTAAATAAAAATATTATTTAATTCATATGGAAGAAACTGTAGAGAAACGTTTGGAAAGATTAGAAGAAAAGATAGATCAAATCCTCGATCTTTTACAGAAAGAAGTCCGTCCTAATTGCAAAAAAATGGGGGATCATATCGATTTTGTTGAAAATGTATACGATAATGTTAAAAATCCATTGGGATTTATCTGCAATAAAGTAAATTATTTTCGAGCACAAGATGATAATGTAAAATATACATTGGAAAATAATTAATATCATTTAAAGGAAATAAATATAAGTATGATAAATATAGAAAACTATGTCTTTTAAAGAAAAACCTTTAAAAAAAATAGTTTCTGATAAAAGAATCACAATTGATGCAATCCATCAAGAAATATCAAGTGATTTTAATGAACAAAAAAAGAATAATAATGAAAAATTAAGAGAAAAAGAAAGTTTAGAAGCAGAATATCAAAAAAAACCTACCTCTTATTTAAAAAAAAAAATTATTGAATTAGAAAAAGAAATTGAGAATTATGATCCAAAGAAAGAAATAGATTACTATTTGGATACAGGTAGTCTCTTAAATGAATATTATTCAAAAAAAGAAGAAACACCAGTTAATAAAGAAATAACAGTTATTGATTTTATGAATAAAAGTAACAAACAAAAATTACCAGATAATACACTAATTAATGATTATATGAGAGCTGTTGATGATAATATAATTAAAGAAAATAATACTTATGATATTGATCATTGTCCTCTATGTATAAATAAATTAGTTCTTAAGAATGTTGATAGTTTGTTGATCTGTGAAAAATGTGGATATACTGATTCGATTATTATTAATTCTGAAAAAATTTCGTATAAAGATCCTCCAAGAGAATCATCTTATTTTGCATATAAAAGAATTAACCATTTTAATGAATGGTTAGCTCAGTTTCAAGCGAAAGAAACAACAGATATACCCGAAGAAGTTTATCAAGGTATTTTGGGGGAGTTAAAAAAAAATACATTCTTATCAATTTCAGATATATCTTATAAAAATATGAGAGAAATCCTTAAAAAACTCAAATTTAATAAATATTATGAACATATTCCACATATTATTAATATGTTAAATGGTAAAAAAGCCCCCGTTTTAACAAGACAATACGAAGAACAATTACGGATAATGTTTAAGGAAATCCAGACACCATTTATGCAACATTGTCCAGAGAATAGAAAGAACTTCTTATCCTATGCTTATGTTCTACATAAATTTTGTGAACTTCTTGAATTAGATCATTTATTGGTTTATTTTCCATTGTTAAAAAGCCGTGAAAAACTTCAACAGCAGGATATTATTTGGTCAAAAATTTGTCAGTCATTACTATGGGAATATATACCAAGTATTTAATATGGATAATTTTTTTCTTCTTGTTTCTTTTCAATAATGACGATATGGGGCATATATCGATCCAGTAAGGCGAATGTTGTACCAGCTAATAATCCGATATATATTGCATGTTCATTCATTATTGAACAGTTTGGAATATAATATGTAGATAATGTAACTATTGAAAATAGTAATAAGTATTTTAACAAATTTTGAACATTAATCATTCTATAAATATAAATAATAAAAAAATTATATTATATATAATTAAATGAATCAATCAAATGGGAATGGTTATATCAATGATATTTTTAAGGTTGGCAAAACAAATTATATTGAAAAGAATGAACCCCCAATATTTAATACACGGACAACTAATTCATTACAAGGGATCATTCAAGAAACACCAATGAGCCGTATGTTTTTTTCGAATGGAAACATAGATGGTCTTCAAAAAACAATACGATACAAAATTAATCAAGAAACAAATAAAACTATCTCTTATCAATCTGAAGATTCACTTTTTATTATTATGAGATCAATATATTTACAATTTGCAAATTCAATGGCAAGATCAGGTGAAATATTAAGTGATATTCGTGGATTGAATAAAATGGTTATCGACTTTAGTGTAAAAAATATTAAGGATCAATTAGACCAATACGATGGTTACATTCAAAAAATATCGGGACCACCTACACTAATGGAACATCCTCGCTATGAAAATAAACAAAATTATACTTATGATTCGAGTAATATTTTAGGTTAATCAACTTCATCAACAACTGGCCCTTGTGTATCACTTGCCATCATTGATGGATCAACAGCTTCTGGATTTTCTTGAACCTTACTTAATATAGGAGATAATGTTTGATTTAATTCCTCATATTTAGATTCATACTGTTCAAGTGAATCATTTTCCTCTTGTAATAACCATTGTTCTGTTTCTTGGATGGTTGTTTCAACAACTGTAATTTCTTCTTTGCTTAATTTTGATTGTATCATTTCATTATCTTTCATACCCTTTATCTGAAAAATAAATGCTTCAACTTTATTTTTAGAATTAATCTTATCTTTTATTTTTTGATCTTCTTCTTTATTTTCTTCGGCTTCTTTCACCATCCTTTCAATATCATCGGCTGATAATCTTCCTTTATCATTAGTAATAGTAATTGCTTCTTTTTTACCCGAACCTTTATCTTGTGCTTCAATATTCATGATACCGTTTGCATCAATATCAAATGAAACTTCGATCTGAGGGACACCACGAGGGGCTGGAGGTATTCCTTCTAATTCAAATGTCCCTAATGAATTATTATCTTTTGTCATTGTCCTTTCACCCTCGTATACTTGAATGGATACACCTGGTTGATTATCTTGGTAAGTGGAAAACGTTTGTGATTTTTTCGTTGGAATGGTTGTATTCCTCTCAATTATCTTCGTCATTACACCACCCGCTGTTTCGATACCAAGTGATAGAGGGGCTACATCTAAGAGTAATATTTCATCTGCTTTTTCTTCTCCGGTTGTTGAATTTGATAAAATAGCAGCTTGAACACTTGCACCATATGCTACTGCTTCATCAGGATTAATCTTCTTACTTAGTTCTTTTCCATTAAAAAATTGACTCAATAATTCTTGAATTTTTGGAATTCTGGTTGATCCACCCACAAGAACAATATCATCTACTTGATTTTTACTTACTCCAGAGTCTCGTAGGACCTTTGTAACAGGGTCAATACATTTTTGGAACAAGGGCATACACAATGCTTCAAACTTTGCCCGTGAAATATTAGTAAAATAATCAATACCATCTGTTAATGAATCAATTTCAATGGAAGCAGTACTGCTACTTGAAAGTGTCCTTTTTGCTCTTTCGCAAGCAGTCCTTAAACGCCTTAATGATCGTTTGTTATCAGTGATATCTACCTTATGTTTTCTTTTAAATTCATCTGTAAAATGCTTTACCAAAAGATTATCAAAGTCCTCCCCTCCTAAATGGGTATCACCTGCTGTCGCCTTGACTTCAAAAATACCATCATCAATGTTTAACAAAGAAACATCAAATGTTCCACCACCAAGATCAAAAATAAGGACATGTTTTTCAGATTGTTGATTATCTAAACCATAAGCAATTGCTGCTGCGGTTGGTTCATTAATAATACGGAGGACATTTAGACCAGCGATAGAACCAGCATCTTTGGTTGCCTGACGTTGAGAATCATTAAAATAAGCAGGAACAGTTACTACAGCATCTGTAACTTTTTCTCCTATATACGATTCTGCGATTTCTTTCATTTTAATTAACACCATTGATGAAATTTCTTCGGGATGATATTGTTTTGTTTCATTTTTAAAAGTTACTTCGATCTTTGGTTTGTTCTTTTCACTAATTACTTTGAAAGGGAATTGTTTTATATCTGCCTGAACAACAGGATCATTAAAATCTCTCCCAATTAATCTCTTTGCATCAAAGACTGTATTTGTTGGGTTCATTGATGCTTGGTTTTTAGCTCCATCTCCAATAATTCTTTCATCTTTTGTAAAACCTACATATGATGGAGTTGTTCTATTTCCTTGATCATTTGCTATGATCTCACATCTGTTATCTTTCCACCATCCTACACAACTATATGTTGTTCCTAAATCAATTCCAATTGCTACCATATTATAATAATAATTTGTTGAATATTTTTAAATAATTTATTTAAAACAAGGGATTGAATATATGGAATATGGAGGACCATAGTGAATATATCATAAAATTACTCCATAAAAAGAATGTGGTACGAGATTGGATATCGAATAAATACAAAGAAAATCCAATTATTATTTATGGAGTAAGTGGTACAGGTAAAACATCTCTTGCAAATTATATTTTGAAAGATTTTACAAAAATTACAATTAATTTAGATTTTTGTAAGAGTGGTAAGCCTTTGAATGAATATCTTGATATGTCTCTATATAAAAAAAGCATTACAATGATGTTTGATAATAAAAATACAAATAAAGCTATTTTATTTGATGATTTAAATTATATTCAGGAATATGATAAAAAATTATTCAAACAAATAATTGATTTCTCAAAAAAGAAAATAAAAGATCACCCAATCATTTATATTTTTAATCATATTAATCATAAAAATATTCAAATTATTTATAAAAAAGCAATACCAATCAATTTATCCTTTACAAAAAATCAATATATTTCAATCGTAAACAAATATTTTACTTGTCCTCCAAAGGTAAATGTAAATGAATTAATTCAAAAATCAAATTATAATTTTCATATGATCAAAATAAATCTTGATTTTTATAAAAATGAAGGTCATCAAATTCAAGAATATGATATAAAAGAAGATGAGTTATCCTTATTTATTCAGAGAATATACAAATATAATATGAATGATTTATATAGAGTATGTTCTTCAGACTACACGATTATTTCTTTGAACATACTTGAAAACTTCGTTGAATGGTTATGGAATCAAAAAAAATTAAATTATAAAAAAAAAATTAAATTATTGAATGAAATTTATCATCTAAATTGTTTAGGAGATAATCTATTAACATATATACATATTATTAATGATTGGCTATTGTTAGAACACCTTCTTACCTTTTCAGTTGTTATCCCGATTTGTAAATTAAATAAACAAGTAAAAATAAAAAGCCTTATTTACAATAAATATATTAGTAAATCTATCATTTATACTCATAATATAAAATTACTGCATCAATCAAATATTACAATCGATCAATTGTCTTTCTTATATCGTTTAATATTTTACTACAACAAACATCGAACTAAAGAATACTTACAAAAGATACATTTCTTTATTCAAAGATATTCATTAAATATAAAATTAATTGAAAAGTTTGTGAAATATTTTGACCTTACAATTTCAAAAAAAACAATTCAACAATTATTTAAGGATTTATGAATCCTTTTAATTAAAAATGAAGTTGTGTTATTTTAATGGTCGTGGATTAGCTGAAACATCCCGTTTACTCTTTGCTATTCAAGGAGAGGATTATGAAGATTTTAGATATCCTTTAGAAGTGATTGACTTTTCAAAACATGAAATGGTTAAAGAAGAATTTGATAAGGATAAGGCAGATGGAAAATTAGTACATTCTTTGAATAAACTCCCTTATCTTGAGGTGGATGGTGTAATTATCCCTCAATCAAAGACAATTGAGAGATTTCTTGCTCGTAGATTTAATATGATGGGTGAAACAGATGTTCAGGGAGCACAAATTGATAGTATCTGTGAATGTGTCCGTGATTTTAAAGATTTGTATCAAAAAGTCCGTTCTTTACCTGAAGATGAAAAAGAAAAGGGTATGGTAGAATGGTTTACCGTAACTCTGGTTGAAAAACTCAGTTTACTCGAAAATCTTTTGGGTGAAAATGGTTTTGCAGTTGGTAATACATTGAGTTTGGCAGATGTTGTATTATACTCGTTTATCACGCAATTTTTTGATAACAAAGAAGCGTCCTACAATGCAACTTTGGCAACCCCTCGTCTGAAGACGATTGTTGATTCGGTTGGTGGGAAAGAAAAAGTTGTTGAATGGTTGGAAAAAAGACCTAAGACTGTTTTTTAAGTTTATTTTTGTATTTTTGTAAATCTTTTGATGTTAGTTCGTAACCCCAGTGTAATAATACTTGTCTTATCACTGGACTCACGCTACTATCATTGTATCTTTTTTTCTTTTTTATAATTTCATTCATTAATCGCCGTCGAAAACGACCATTTGGTCCAGCAAGAGCTAACCATCGTTTGATCTGTCTTTCATCATCATCACTCCTTCGACCCATTGAATAACGACAGTACCATTGAAACCATCCATACGGATCTTGTTCTACGATCCATCCACTGTCTTCCCACATTTCGAGAGATGACCCACATTTAACCCCATACTTATTTATATTTTTATCATATTTTGATGAGGTTATCATTTTATCAACGTCAATCCCTCGAAACCATGATTTAGGATATTCCTTGATCACCTCTTTTGATGTATAATTACGTTTTGTAATTGATGAATAGATTGGACGGAAATATGTACCTCCGAATGAACCTTCTCTTAAGACTTGTCTCGGGGTTTTATTTGGTGTAAATTCTTTATCCATTGATAATATAATATATGTTATATTATATATTATATGACAAAAAGGGTAAAAAGGACAAGAAGGAAAATAAAATCGCGTAAGCTTGTCAGTCGTGAAAAAAGATTATCTGTGAAAGCGAATAAGAAACATCGTAAGACGCCTCGAGGACTCCCTAAAATATTTGTGATTAATTTAAGGAGAGATAAAGAAAAATGGCAAAAATACAACAATGATTTTGAAAAAGGAAAATTATCAAGATATTCCGCATGTAATGGGATGGAAGTTAGTAAAGCTAACCCATATTATGATAAATTAAAGATAATGTGGAATGCAGGAGAAAAAAAGAGAAAATGTGGAGCAGGTATCTTAAATTCTCATATGAATTTGATTAAAGAAATCGCAGATAATAAAATCGATCGAGCATTGGTTGTTGAAGATGATTCTGTAATTGATTTTGAACAATTGAGGAAAATAAATCTAAGTAAATTACCACAAGATAGTTTGATTTATTTTGGTGGTGTCCTTCATCCACCCACTTCGTTTAAAGATAAAAGTTGGAGTTACGAAAAAGCAAAAAAGAATTTCAAAAAAGGAATCAATAAAATTGATTCGACCAAATATCGTATTTTTGGTGGTTTTGGTTACTATATTCCTCGTTGGGAAATTGCAAAAGAATTATATTATGATATTTTTAGTGTGAAACAAAAGTTAAAACCACTTGATACAGAAATGACATACCTGCAAAAAAAGGGGATCATTAAATATTTTTATTATCCGGCAGTAAGTTATTTACATATGGAGGATGCTGAAAAAGGGATTCATGGAGCAGCATATATTAAAAGAGATATGAAACATTACTAATGTTTATAAATGATTTTCAAGTTCAGAAAAATTGTTACAATTAAAAATAATAAAATGATCAATATTATGATAAATAATTTAAAAATATATGGATAGATTTCGTTTAAAATATGTTTTATCAATGGATTTAATATATCATTTTTAATTATTTTCATATTCTCTTCTTCTTTTAACTCATTCGTTATATTCAATAATATCTTTTTTGTTAATAATGTTAAATTCATAATTTAAAATTATTCAATATAAAATTAATCTATTCATAACTCATATAGATGGAATGGTTTTCAAATCTCATGAAAAAAGAAGAAAAAAATCATAAAAACCTAGATGAAAAAACAAGGACTGTATATACCTTTATAAATAAACAAACAAAAGATTTTGTAGAATGTGTCATTTGTTTAGAAGAAATGAAAAATGGTGATAAACTTAGTATTATACCTTGTTCACATATGTATCACTCAAGTTGTTTAGAAAAATGGGCTAAGAAGAAAAAGGTTTGTCCATTATGTGATAAATCTTTTTAATATAATATATTATATTGTAATATATATAACATGCAAACATTGATATTTGTTATTACAGGTATGTTTATCGTATTTTATATTATAGATAAAAAAGCACCAATTGTCCCTGATAAAGTAGACTATTTAAAAACAAAAGAAAGTAAAGATGTAGTTGAATTAGAACAAGAAGTAGAAAATGAGGTATTTAGTGCTATCCTAAATGAAGTAAAAGAAATAAATCCATTAAAGACATACAAAGTATGGACATACATTGAATTTACAAATACAAATCGAGAAATTTATTTATCTTCAGAAAAAATGAAAATACCCATCTTTTTCCAAAAATGCCTACAAGTTATGAAAAAAAGAGTCCCTGATTTAATAATCTTAACTCCAATGAATATTAAGAAATATTTACCTGATTTCCCTATTGAAATGGGTAATGATTCAGAAATCCCCTTGAAGAAGAGGATTGATATCCTTTTTGCATTTATTTTAGAAACATATGGGGGTCTTTGCATTTCCCCTGGTACAATTGTGATTAATGTAGATCAAATGTTATCAATGATTAAAAAATATAAATTAATAACAGTTGGTGCTTCTCCTGACATTATACAATCCTATAATAACCTATCCTATCCAAATACATATGTGATTGGTTCGCAGAAGAAAACACCTATTATTATGGAGTATAGGCGTCATCTAATGTTATCCATCAAAAATAAACTTTTACATAACGATATATCGATGGATAATAGTTATGAAATATTATCATATTTAATATCACTTATGAAACCTCAACAGTTTCATTTCGGGACAGAATTTGATGGATCATACAATAACTATATGCAGATGATTGATGTTGGTACTTATTTAGAAAAACAGAAAATCAATTTCTTAAATGAAGAGAAATTATCAGTTATTACTGTCCCCTATAATCTACTTATGGAACGTTCTGAATATAAGTGGTTCTTAAATCTGTCAAAGGGACAATATGAAACATCTAATTTTGCGGTTGATAGTTATATGGAAATATAAGTGATATTTAAAAATAAATTTGAAACTAGTAGTATAAAATAACAAACAAAATGGGTATCAAATCTTTAACTCAAACTGTTAAAAAATATTCTCCAGATGCGATTCATCATGATAATTTATATAAACTTTCAGGTAAAAAAGTTGCTGTTGATGCAAGTCTAATTATTTATCAACAACTTCTTAATAATCAAAAAGCATTCTTTAAGAATAAAGAAGGAAAAATAACAAACCATATTACAGGTTTATTCTATAAAATTATGAATTATATTTCTCTAAATATTGAGTTGATATTCATCTTTGATGGAAAACCACCAGATAATAAAGAAAATTGTCTACAGGAAAGAAGGGAAAAGTCAAAAAAACTAAAAGAACTTTCGGAAAAGGCTGAATCTGAAGAAGATAAAACAAAATATGAAAAAATGTCAATTCGTTTAACAAAAGAAATGATTGATGATGTCAAAAAACTACTCAGTTTATTTGGTATTTCATATATTCATCCAGAAATAGGTGAAGGAGAAGCTTATGCTAGTGAACTTTGTCGTATGGGTATCGTTGATTATGTCCTTACAGAAGATATGGATACAATGGCCTATGGATGTCCTAAACTGATAAGAAAATGTATTGATAAAACAGTTAAAAGAAGGGATATTGTTACTATATTTGATTATCATACTATCGTTTCAAAACTAAATATGGATCATGGAAAATTTGTTGAATTTTGCATTCTTTGTGGTTGCGATTATTGTCAGGCACCACCAAAAGTAGGAAATGTAACAGCAATGAAATTAGTTCAAAAGTATTCAACTATAGAAGAAATTATTGAAAAAACAAAATATGATTTCCCAAGTGATTATTTAGATCAATTTAATGAAGCAAAAAAGAATTTCTATTTCTTTTATGATAAATTAAAACCAGAAGAAGTTGTATTTCATACTTCTGAAAGAGATTTAAGTGGATTAGAAAATTATTTAGTTCAAGATATTGGAATGAATGAAAAAAGAATACAAACTTCTTTTAAAAAGTTTCATAATAATTACAAATAATTAATCAATTTTAACAAGTGTACTTGACTCTGTCTTTGGATTTAATGCCTTTATCTTTCCTTTTGATTCTTCTTTTTTTTCTTCTTTATATTTACAATTGTGAGTATGTGTATATCGATGTTTCTGACAAAATATCCCACCGCAATTACATGTAAATGTAATTAATCCTGTTTTTTTATTGCAAAAAGAACATCGCGTTTTTTTACTTTTTTCTGTCATACTTGTTTATGTATTTTATTTGATTACTTTTTTAAATGAAAAATTAAATCAAATTTATAAAAATGTAAATCCCCAACCTCTAAAAAGTTCGGTATATGTTTGATTGGTAATAGTACCTCCTTTACAAACATAGATACTGTCATAAGATAGTTTACCACCTTTTTGCTTCTTGATTGTATTCCTATCTTCTTCTTGTTCTTCCTCTTTTTCATCATCCTCTTTTTCATCATCCTCTTTTTCATCATCCTCTTT
>PASS01000030.1 GCA_002712165.1 Fidelibacterota bacterium | reverse complement strand
GGAATGCCTCCTCAAGGAATGCCTCCTCAAGGAATGCCTCCTCAAGGAATGCCTCCTCAAGGAATGCCTCCTCAAGGAATGCCTCCTCAAAGGATGTATCCACATGGAATGCCTCATCATGGAATGCCTCATCATGGAATGCCTCCTCAAGGGATGCCTCCTCAAGGGATGCCCCCTCAAGGGATGTCTCCTCAAAAGATGAATCCACAAATAAATTCAAATGAAGGTAGTAATAAAGATAAGGATATAATTAACTCTGATAAGATAGAGGAATCTATATCCGATAAAATAAAGCAAGAATTTAAATTACCTTTAATTGTTGTTATATTAACATTCATATTTATTCTACCTCAATCTAATGTCATATTTAAATTGATACCATCAACACTATTAATAAATGAGACAGGTATGATTACAACAACAGCTATATTTATTAAGGCATTATTAGTAGGGATATTATATTATATAGCTAAATCATATACTTAACTCATTAAATACTCTACATATGGCTCTAATGATTTATAACACTTATTAATTGTTACTTCAGATATTCTACATATATTTGATAGATCCTTCTTTGTTATATCTATATTATTATATCTACAATAAAGATAAATGGATCCAGCTGCTATTGATGGAGGTGTATTTTCTCTATCTATTTTAAGTGAGATACATCTATTAGATATAAGTTTAATAATATCTATATCTTTTGGTAGTATTTCACAGAATGTATCGCAAAATCTATCTATAAAGTCTTCTGCATTTATGGACTTTGCTTCTGTGATACGTTTATTATTATTATTACTTAATTGTAATATTTCTTGAAAGTTCTTAATACCTTTTGTTAATATTTTATTATCTATTTTAAACATATTTGATATTTCTTTTGGACTTCTAGGATATCCACAATTTTTACATGCAAAATAGATAGATGCTGCAATTATTCCTTTTCGATTCGATCCCCTCGATATCTTTGTTTCAGATATAATCTTGTATAATGCTTTTGATTCATTAATTACTTTATTAGATAAATTATTACTTTTACCAATAGTTGATAGTTCTGTAAAAACTTTATAAATACTCCTTTCTTTGTATGTCATACTATTCCATTGCTGATATCTAATTACCTGATTCATTGATTTATTTGATGATTTATAATGTTGCTTTATTGTTGAACCAGTCGATGAGTCGGGTAAGAGTTCATTTAATGGCATACCACATCGATTATCATCTATACTATTATTATCTCCATAATTCCTCCATTCAGGTAACTCTATAATATTAGAAATAATTGAATTACATTGATTACAATTTATAATATTATTATGTAATACATGATTCATTATATTATCACAACATAAACGATTACATTCTGATATATTATCCTTATTGTATGTATCTAAATATTCAAATAATTCCTCTTCCATTAATAATAATTATTGAAATTATGATATAATTTTCAAATTAATATATTTTTAAATATATATTGTAATATATTTTATATTAATAATGCATATTATCTATTTATTATTAATAATATGTATTATACTAGAAGTAATTATAGATAATAATAATATTTATGATAACTATAGTAATTATAATATGTGGTTTTCAAAAAAGGACATAAATATCTCTACTATAATTCCCTTAAATGATATAAAAGGTTATGTACTACCCCATGCATCTACCAAATATACAGGAGATATAATTAGTCATACATTAAGGTTTAAACCTAAATTTAGATTTAATAAAGTAAAAATTATCTATTATCCATCATCAATTAAACCAAATGTAAGAAATACATATCATGAATACTATGTACCTTATAATTGTATTAGATATGTAATTGAAACCTATTGGAAAATAAAAAGGGGTATTGATTATTCTGGATACAATGTACTCAACGGAATCGATTCAATTCAATATGAACCAAATTGCTTATATATTGTCTCTGCAGACTTTTCACACTATTTACCATTACAGAAGGCAATAAGCTTAGAAAATAGAGCAGCTCATGCTTTATTACATCAATATATTAATAATGCATCTTATTTAGATACAGTAGACCATATAGATTCATTCCGTACCTTATATAATATTATTAATAATCAGAATATATATTTACAATGGATAGGTAGAACACGTAGTCCTGGTATTGAAGCTGTTGGATATTTATCATTCATACTAAGGCAATCAGAACATTATGAACCTGATGGATTATTTGTAACTGCATATGATAGGAATATGAATCAAAGGGAATGTTTAGGTATCTGGTTTGATAAGAATCAATGGAATCAAAGATTAGAAGATAATAAAGTTAAGGAGGTTATAAAAAAAGCTAAGACTACAAGTAGATTAACTAATGGTAAATTTATAAATATACCAATAACACATTATACTGTAACATATTTATATGAAGATCTTGATAATTCATTTATTCGAGGGTGGCATGGTATACGGTATAATGCCTTCTATTTACCAAATGTTATTTTAGAAAATACCTATAATAATGGTAAATGGATAGATTTTAATGATATTGAATGGAGTATTGGATCAAATTTTAATATGAATGAAACATTAACACAACTAACTATAAAGGGTGGAAATAACCATTCTTCAGATATTCAATTATACTCATCTACGGAGAAACATATTACTATCTAAGTAATATAGGTTATAACTTATATATTTTTTAATATAGATTATATTATGTTTGAAGAAATAATACATAGTGTGTTCATATCTGATTTAAATAGTAGTCATAATAAAGATATATATAATAAATATAATATATCAGTTGTTATTAATTGTACAGATAATGGAAAGTTTATTAACAAAGATATATTAAAATATAGAGTACCCTTAACTAGTTCTATAAATTCAAATCACGATATTATACAACTAAAAAAATATAAAAATAATATATTTAATATAATAAAAAAATACCTATTTAAGAAGAATATATTAATTTGTTGTTATAATGGATATCAAATATCTCCATTAATCATATCATTATTTTTAATGAAATATGGTTCTATAAATTCAATTGATGTAAGAGATATTTTAAAATCAAAAAATAATAAAATTATATTAGATTATGATTTAGATTATATCCTTAATTAAAACCAGTACAATACATTACCTGTATAATTATCATATTTTGGTAATGGTTCATCAATATCTCCAAACCTTAGTTTATTATATTTATCAATCATTTTATTATGAATTGTACAGTAATTACCTTTAACTTTTTTATTAGAACATTGTGATGATTTATGATTATTCCATATTCTAGCCTTACAGTTATGTCTTTGTATAGGAACATTTCGACTTCTATATTTTGATCCTTTTGAATTAAAATCAATTAAGTTAAATAATGGGTCTATATTTGCATTAATATAGGTATATAACTCTTTTTTATTTTGAATATTATATTCTTTAATGATTTCATTATAGATATCTTCTATTAATTTATCCTTAATTATACCTTTTATACATCTATACATAAATTATTTAGAATATTATTTAATATATTTTCAACTATACAATCAATATAATTTGATTCAAATTTATTTACTATATCATCTATATGATAGGTACTTATTTCATTATCCGTTAAATCCATTAACAGTAATTTATGGAGGTTATAATCAATAACTTTATCATGTGTTATATGCTTTTTTATTTTAGTTGGATTTGCTATTAAATATAAATAATCATTATTCATTTATAGTATGGTAATTATAGCTATATACTTATTTATATTTTTCTTTTTTATATATTTTATATTGATAGTTACCTTATTTGTTGTTATATTAAATACTTTTGATAATACGATATAATATTTATTATTATATTTCTTTAATAATTTTAAATTATTAATATATGATAATAGATATCCCTCTATTCTTAATAACAGGTCAATAGTTTCTTTATCATCTATATATAAATATTGCATATTATTATGAATATAGCTTCCACATATTACTATATCTAATGCTAATCCATTAATACTTACGAAAGGGAATTTATTATTTATAAAGTATAAATCGTCTGTCTTTTTATAAATTTTTAGATTATTTTTATTTATAGATTTTTTGTCTAATATTAAATACATTAATATTTGT
The DNA here is from genome assembly GCA_002712165.1 of Fidelibacterota bacterium. Classification (GTDB taxonomy): domain Bacteria; phylum Pseudomonadota; class Alphaproteobacteria; order Rhodospirillales; family Rhodospirillaceae; genus UBA11612. The sequence goes on along the minus strand of PASS01000030.1, from coordinate 12,025 downwards.
TTTATTTTTATCATATTATATAAACAAATATGGATAAATTAGAAAAACTATTAGAATATGAAGATCATCCAAACATAATCCTAAATAGTAATGCATATTTACAAAAATTTTATAATACCCTTAAAAAGAGATATACAATTAATACACAAACTATTGATAATGGTAATATTCAGTATTGTAAAAGTCTACATCATTATGAATTTGATATAGATATTATTGATAATAATATTTTCTTTTCATTACTTAATGATATAATCAAAACAAAACCATTTCATAGATGTTATATTGTATTTAACAATATGAATAATAATTGCTATAATCTACAAAATAAATTAAAATGTTTTATTGAAAGGTACTATGACTATAAATATGTTATTATAACAAAATCATATGGTAATATTATAAATAAGTTAAGTGCATCATTTATCTCTTTATATAGTAAACAAATAGATGATGATAGAAGTCTATATAAATTAATTATAAATAAGTTATTTGAAATATATTTAACTCCAGTTTTTAAGATAAAAGATATAAAAAACTTTTCATATTATATATATGCATGTTCCATAGATTTCTCTTTATTATTAGAAATGATATTAGATCATATAATACATGTAAAATATAGTGATAAAGTTATAAATAAAGTTATTCAATTCTTTTCTAGTATAGAGTATAAATATAAAGGTAGTTATAATAAAATTATCTTCTTTGAATATATATTAATTGAATTATATAGATTATTAAATAATAGATAATATAATATGTTAGATTCTAAAGAGTTAAAATTAATATTTAATCATTTAGAAACAATTAGCATTAATCCTATACATATCAAGATTAATGAATCAACATTAAATATTCCTAATACAAATATGTTTCTAAATAATAAAACTAAGAATAATATAGTTAAGCTAACAAATCATTGCAAAGTTATATTTTCTATTAATCATTGTAAATTCTATATATATATAAGTTATAATAATGATATTAACATTACTAGATTTATTAATATAATATCATACATAATACAATTAATTACACATTTTAATACGATATCAAAGACTATATCAATCTATTATTATCTATTAAATGATAAAAAAACATATAACTCTAAAATAACTATATTAAAACCAGAACATGTAAATTCAGGTGTATTCAGTAATGATACAACTATTACAATATGGAGAAAGGAAGAAGTTATGAAAGTAACATTTCATGAATTAATCCATGCATTAAATTTTGATTATAGAATAGATAATCAATCAATGATTGATTACTATCAACAAAAATATGATTTACTTAGTGATTCTATTAATACATATGAAGCATATACAGAAATATGGGCGCTAATACTGAATACATATCTATTTACAAGATTATTAAATAATTCTATTACCTATAAAAAGTTCTTATCAAATCTTAAAATAGAATATAATTTTTCTAAGTATCAATGTAATAAAGTATTACATTTAGATAGGAGTAATCTAAATAAATATACAAATGTATTTTCCTATTATATTTTAAAGTTTGAAATATTTTCTAACTTAGATAAATTTCTACGTTATTGTATTGTGAATAATAAGAATATACTTCAATTAAGAAATAAAACGCGATATTATCAATTACTAAAAACGTTTACTAAAATAAAAAAATATAAGTTATCAAAAAAAAATATAAACTATAAGACAATGAGAATGACATACTTACAATTATCAATTTAAGTAATTAGTTAGTATAGATAATATGATATTAATAAATAGAGGTTATTCATTTAAAAAATCATCTACATACAATAATTACTTAGTTAATCCAGAATTAAATAATAAGGTTAATAATACAAAAGCATTATTAGATGAAAATCAAAAAATATGGAATAGAAATAAGGAGCTAATTAATGATTATAGATATATACATAACTCAAATAGAACAAAGAGTATTAGTAATATAACACCTATAAGTAGATCTTTCTTTAAATTAATAGAAATGATATATGAATTACAATTAATTAATGGAAAATCTATTCATACATGTTCAATAGGTGAAGGACCTGGTGGTTTTATTGATTGTATTTTAAAATATTCTAAAGATAAAGATATAAATATTCTATGTTATGGAATTACATTATTATCAAATTCCTCAAAAGTACCTCATTGGAATAATATATTAAGAAATAAAGATAATATCCATCTATTAGATGGGTATGATGGAACTGGTAATATATATAATATATATAATCAATTTAGCTTTATTAAAACTATGAAAGATAAAATAGATTTTGTAACATGTGATGGTGCAATAGATTACTCTGATAATTATAATAATCAAGAAACAAATTCATATGAATTATTATATTCAGAAATTTTCTTATTATTAAATATACAAAAAAATGGGGGAAATTCTACAATTAAATTTTTTGATTTACAATATATTAAAACTATACAATTAATATATATATTAGTAATATCATATGAATCTGTTAAAATCTATAAACCTAATATGAGTCGAATTAGTAATTCTGAAAAATATATTATATGTAAAAATTATAAACATAATAAAGATATTACAAATTATATGTTACATATGTGGGATAATAAACAGGATTTAGCATTGCATATTCCTGATGAATTTATATCAGATATTAATAATTATAATAACCTTCATTGCAATACTTTAATTCAATCAATAACTTCTGTAATTCAAAATACAATTCACCGTAAAAAAAATGAAGTATTAATAGAAAATTCTATTCAATGGTGTAATAAGTATAATATACCGATTAATTATAAATGTATTCATTTAAAGGACAAGGGGAATAGTTATCATTAATTATGTTTCCCATTTTATTTGGGACTCCATACCCTAAATCATATAATTGATTAATTGAATGTAATTTACTATTATTATTCATTGATTTATCATCATGATATATATATGTAGTATGTAAATTGTTATCAAATTCATAATTTGATAGATATAAAGGGTTTCTCTTATTGTAATTAATTACCTGATTAGTCATATTTTGTTGATTATACATATAATCTAACTGATTCTCCATATAATTATTAACATACGAATTTTCTTTGGAAAAATTGTTAATATCCATCACATTTGTATATTTATTGGAACCTTCTATATTATTTACATCATTTATAGTCGATGGTAATTTATTATATTGATAAATATAGATTATAGGTTGTACATCTAAATTATCTTCTTTATTACTATCAATTCTTATAGGCTTATTATTCACAGGTTTAATTAAACTTTCTTTTGATATATATATAGTTAATACTATAATAGTTATTATAGCTATTATATTTATATTCATTATATTATACATATATATTTAAATTATAAATGTTTTTTGATTATTTATAAATGTTGATTTGTTTTCACAATAAAACGTTAATGTATTATAATTATTATATACTTTCAACTCTATACATATATCATATTTTATTGATTGATATAATTTATAAGTACATTCATAATCAACATTATAAAAATTAAAAGGGGGAATTTGTATAGATTCTATAGATTGATAAATAAATCCATTATCTATTTCATAATCCCTATGTACTACCTTAAATTCAACTGTATCTAATTTACTAATAATTTCAGTATCATTAATTACATATAATTTATTTATACCTATATATGATAGATTATATTTATCTATAATATATTCTTTTGAATAAGGGACTCTTATGTTTAGTATTGATTCATCTATTTCATTAAATATTTGATTTATTTCTATCATTATAGTAATAGATTCTTATTGTCTTATATTAATATGATTTTTTACCCAATTTATACATATAATCCATACATAATAATAAGAATATACCTGTAAAAATATACATAATTAATTCATTAATATTGCAATTATTTATAGAATGATCATCATTGTTTACATTTGAGAATGTCTCCTTCAATGGAGGATTTAGTTTATATATTGGTTTACTTTTTGTATCCTCTATTTGCTTTGATAAGTCCTCTATTTTTTTATTCATAGTGTTTAATATCGTTTGTATTTTTTCATCGATTTGTTTACTTAATTGGTTTACATTTATACCTTCATTTGGATTTATACTTTCATTTGGATTTACTTCAATTGATTTCTTTTCAATTGTTGTTAGTTCGGGTTCAAGTCCTTCATTTGTATAAATATTATCTAATGATGGTATTGTATTATCCTTCTTCTTCTTTTTTTTTAACCCACCAAATGCTTCATTTAATGGACAACCGTATCCCATTATTATATATATATATATTTTTTTTACAGGTTTTATAATTCTAATTATTAATCATATTTTTAAAATGTTTAAATCATAATAAAACATTTGATATATTATATAGGATGAAATTATTAAAAGATATTGAAGATAATAAATATTTTTTTGGATTTATAATGATATTTATAAATATAGGGTCTAGATTCTTAATAGATGAACTATCTGATGAACAAAAAAAATATATTAATACTAAATTATTTAGAAGAATTATATTATTTTGCATATTTTTCATGGCTACAAAAGATATATTAGCATCATTTACATTAACTATAATATTTATATTATTTGTAAGTGATATGTTCAAAGATAATAGTAAATCAATAAATGAATCACGTGAATCTATAATAGGTACTATAGAGAATGATATTAACATCATTCAACAAAAATTAAAGAAATTATAACTAAAATGAGATTATTTATTACTATATGCAATAATTAATTTACACGGTATTACCTTATTCTATTTCTATGTAATGGCGAATTATTTAGTATTTTGATTTAATACATTATTACATACTCTGTATTTATTTAATAAATGATTATACTTATGAATATTATCAGATGCACCATAATATAGACTTTCATCATGATTTATAGAACTTTCATATGTATTATCTAGTAAACATTTATAATAATCATTGATATTTTTGGATTGTTTATTAAAATTACTATATCCTAAATTTAATCTATTTAATTTATTCATTAATTTTGGATTTTCACTAATAAATTGATTAAATTTCCGTTTCTCTGGATGTGTTTGATGTAAATTTAGTATTCTATCTAATTTTAAATTAAAATTATCTGTGTTTTCATTAAATAGAGTACTATCTAATTTAGAATAGCCATCACATTGAGAATTAGTTATATTTTTATCTATAATACAATGTTTGCTAAGTAGTTTGTATTCATCACCTTCAGGCCGACCTTCATATGCACGGTATTCTATATTTTCTCCATCATCATCTCCTCCATCATCTCCTCCATATATATAACCTTTTAAATCGGTTAATCCAGAAGATTCCAATCCTGAAACTGAATAGTTACCAGAATCATCCGGACTCAATCTTGATGATTTCATTAACTTTTTATATTTATCAATAGAGTCCTTAAAGGACGTAATAATTGGTTTACAGCATTTTTCTGGTTCATAGTCATTATTACAGTTATTTATAGCATTATTTTTTATACATCTAGTTTCATGTATTTCATCTGGATGATATATATTATATCCAATAGTTTTAGGTTTTTTCATACCGTTTACTAAGGTTAACATAGTATGATTAGAAAATAATGGATCATATGATTGGGTTGCTTTGTAATCATAATTATCTACATCTTCATCTTTAGTACAACCATCTTCACATATCCAATTAAAAAAAGTTTTTGGAGTATAATTATTAAACATAACTATTATATAATATATAATATTATAATATTTATAGAATGTAATTAAAGAGCATGAAATATATTCTATAATTGATACCTGTATCTATTCACCCTCCTTGTTAGATCCACCAGAATTCTGTACTGGTACCGTGGATCTTGCTGAAATATCTGCCGCCCCCTCTGACGCCTTCTTGAGCTTTTTCTCCTCTTCTAGCATGACTTTCTCTATAATCCCCTCATTATGTTTAAGTACTTCATTTATATATATATTTAAATTCTTCGCATATATATCAGGTGGAGGAGTTACGGTAGGGTTGTCTGTATAGATTATTGATTCATTAATTTCATTCAAATTAGGAATTAATGAATCATACATATTCGATCCTCCAATATTGAATGTTTCTATATTATAACAAAAACATATAGGTATTAATAATATTATAATTAATATTAATATTCTCATATATAATATATAATAAAATAATTGATACAATAAAATAATTAATACTTAATGCATAAAACAGTTATTACATAATACCTGTAAATTATTTATATTATTACCCCCAATATTAATGGGTTGGATATAACTTAATTTTGTACTATTATCTATATCATTAATTAATATCTCCTTTTTACATTGATTACATCTAAAATGTTGATTAGATAATATTTCAACTTTGGTAGGATTATATGATTTTTTGTAATCTGGTAATAGACTATGTAATGGTTGTGTATGGACATTTTTTAAGTTATTAGCTATTTTATATGTAAATTTGGTTTGATAATTTACAAAATAATAGAGTATAATATAGATTACTATAAATGACATAGAGAATGTATTATAATAGGGTTGTTCATAATATCTACAATAATAATAATAGATAATACAAATAATGAATAGAAATAATATACCTTTCATTAACTATACCTATATTTTATTTAGATAACATTTCCTACATAAAGCTATATACTTATCATTTCCACCAACCTCTATCAAATTGTTATTAGAATTAATTTTCTTAGTGAAGATAGCATCTGTTCCATCCTTGCATGTAAAACAAATGGCCTTTAATAAAGTGATATTATCTGCTAATGGATATAGTCTATATATATCTCCAAAGTTATCTCTATTAATATCTCCATTTAATCCTATAACTATAACGTGCTTAAAATATTCATCTACTAATTTTTTAACAGTGATATATAAATCATTAAAGAATTGAGATTCATCTATAATAATTGTATCATATGAATATAATCCAGGAACATTGTTTATGTATTCAGTTGATGTACTTTGAATTGATTCACTATTATGTGTAGATGTATTTATTGTGTTATTTCTATTATTATGTATAGAGTTAATTACTATATAATTTGCGTTTATAATTTGCAATTTATTAGTAATTTCCTTTATTTTCGTTGTTTTTCCAGAAAACATGCAACCTATTATTAATTCTAGTGACATATTAATATAATTAATGATCCTTTTTTTATATATTTATATCATTTATATTACGAATCCATGCATTTGGCTTCCAATCACCACCACCAATATTATTATCCCTCTTATTAACGTAAATTGTATACCATCCAAAATGTGATGATGTATAAAGATTCTCTAATAAATCATCAAAAAAGTAAATTTTACTATTTGGGTGTTCTTGTTTTATACTATTATCTACATAACTAAATGAATTATATAACGGCTTCATATATGGAATTGTATCCCTAGCAAATATACCATTTACATAATTTGATAAATTCAAAGCCTCTAAGGAGGCCATTGCATGCCCATATGTACCATTTGTATATATATAGATTGGATAATCATTTATTACATTAATTTCATTAAAAATATTAATTAAGTATTTATTAATAGAAATATCATTATAATTACTATATGAATTACTCATTAATAATGTATCATCTAAATCAAAAACATAAACTTGCATTAATAATATAAATTAAGTAAATATTTTTATATTTATAATATATATATATATATGGTATTTGATAATGATGGATGTTGTATATCAAACACGTCAGGATTTTCAATAGAAACACAAGCTATACCAGGGACAAATGGTGCATCAATTATAACACCTTATTCGCAAGATTGTACACCACAAGGAACACAAACTGGTGGTAAGAAATGTAATAAAAAAAATTGTAAGTGTGATAAAGTATGTAAGTGCGGTGGAAAACGAAGATCAACACGCAGATCATCCCGCAGATCATCTCGCAGATCATCTCGCAGATCATCTCGCAGATCAGCTCGCAGATCAGCTCGCAGATCAGCTCGCAGATCATCTCGCAGATCAACACGAAGATCAACTAGAAGATCAACTAGAAGATCAATAAGAAGATCAACTAGAAGATCAACCCGCAGGTCAAAGAAATCAAGAAGAAGATCCTTAAAACGTTCATATAAGAGAGGTGGTTACGGTTGTAAAAAAGTCCCGTTAACTGGGGGATCAATGAATTGTGATGCTTATGGAAATAGTTGGGAAGAGTTTTTGTACCAAAAATTAAAGAGTGGATCTGCATCAAAGTTATCTGATAGTAAGTTTAAATTTATACAAGGCATAAATAATGATATATTATCATTACATAAAGATAAACCTGATCACTGGAAATCAGGTGTAAGTGGTATGTTTGATGTTCCTGATTCAAATGATGATAGTTGTGATATATGGATTGAATTCTTAAGGAATGTACTTGCACATGAAACATTAGATACACATCAAAAAGAATCCAGCGAAATATATGCTAAAAATATTATTCCCAATAAATTTGGTGCAAATGTTCCTTCAACTATTATAAATAATTGGAAGAGGCTAATTGATGAAATTATAAATGGATAACTAACCAAATTAATAAATGATTTAAAAGTTATATGATAATATATATTATATGTCTAATGAAGAATTTTTATTATCAGAAGAGAATAATAGATACGTATTATTTCCTATAGTAAATGATGATATATTTAAAATGTATAAAAAAGCTGTATCAACATTTTGGATACCAGAAGAGATAGATCTATCTAAAGATTACAATGATTATTTACAATTGACTGATAAAGAAAAATATTTTATCAATAATATATTAGCGTTTTTTGCAGCATCAGATGGTATTGTAAATGAGAACCTTGTTGATCGGTTTTGCAATGAAGTAAAGTGTTTAGAAGCAAAATTCTTCTATGGATTTCAAATTACTATGGAGAATATACATTCAGAGACATATTCATTATTAATAGATACATATATAAAAGATCCAATTCAAAAAGATAAATTATTGAATGCTATTAATACAATCCCAAGTATTCAAAAAAAAGCTGAATGGGCTATTAAATGGATACATGATAAATCCAGTACGTTTGGAACACGAGTGATAGCATTTGCAGCAGTTGAAGGGATATTCTTTTCAGGTGCATTTTGCTCTATTTTTTGGCTTAAGAAAAGGGGACTACTACCTGGATTATGTTTTAGTAATGAATTAATTAGTAGAGATGAAGCATTACATACAGAGTTTGCTATATTAATGTATAAGAATTTAAAGAATAAGCCAAATAAGGAAACCATTTTAAATATAATATGTGAAGCTGTTGATATAGAAAAAGAATTTATAATTGATTCTCTACCATGTGAATTAATTGGTATGAATTCCAAGTTAATGAGTCAATATATTGAATACATAGCAGATAGATTACTGTTAATGTTTGATTTACCAGAACAATATCATTCGGTTAATCCATTTGATTGGATGGAATTAATTTCAATCCAAGGTAAAACAAACTTCTTTGAAAAAAGAGTTGGTGAATATTCAAATAAAGCAAATCCAAGAGATAATTCTGGAAATACTTTCTCATTAGATGATGATTTCTAGTTATCTTCTTATAAAACGTTCTATATTTGTCTTTGATTTATTATTAGACTTAATAACCTTATGTTTAACTCCATAAGTATAAACACGTTTATCTTCATCAAATAATAATCCATTTATTTTTTCTATAATGCGTTGTTCCCTATTATATATTAAATCACTCTTTTTATTTAATAATCCATTATTATATATATTAAATAACTTATTTGATAGTTCTATACTCTCATTACTAGTAAGTGAATATTTCTTCGTTTCACTTTCTATAAAGTTATTTAGGATATTCAATTTTAAAGGTTTACATAATTTATTCCAGTTATCATTCTTTCTATTCTTTATCTCTTTATCAATTACTGATAATATATCATTCATAGACGTTACATCCTTTAATTTATCTTCAGTACTAATTATCTTATTTAAATCAGTATTTAATGAAGACATATATAGTATATATATATATATCTCTCTTTAAATATAATAGATATACATATTTTTTAATATATACATATATATATATAATATGTCTAATATTGTGATGGGTATTAATTATGTAAGGCCCCCAGTTATAAACATTACTAAGAAGAACGTCACTAAAGATTATACAAAATATGAAATAGAAACTAAACACAAAAGCAAATATAAACTTAATGAAAATGACTATATAAACTACCTTGATTCATTTATATTTTGTAAAGATAAATTAACGATAAGAGTACCTACAAAAAAGTTTTGTAAAAGAAATGGAAAATCAAAGTTTGCATATGTAGTTGGTTTATTCCCGAACCCTAAAACAGGTAAAGCCACTTATCTAGATGGATGTATATTATGTGCATTAGGATTAAGGAGGCAGAAAACTAATGCTGATATAATATGTATGGTAACTCCTGATATTCAATCTAATGATATATCAAAATTAGAAGTTGTTTTTGATAAAGTAATAACTGTCCCATATATATCACCATATAAGATGGAAGGTAGTGGTAAAGATAAGACTATATTAATAGATAAGGGTATATTTAAGAATTGTAATAATTATACAAAGAATCATCCATATGTCCATGTATTTTTCAAGCTACATATATTTAATTCTGAATATTTCCCTTATGATAAGGTATGTTTTGTAGACTCTGACTTAGTTCCATTAAATTACTATGATTCATTATTTATGATAGATACTCCAGCTGGGTGGGTTGAATATAGAAAAAAACCCCCTTATTTAGAAGCATTCCATTGGGATCGATGTGATTTTTTAAAGCATGGACATAAGATACCCAAAATATTTACCGATATAGATAAACCAGCTGGATCTGATGTGAATGCTGGATTACTTCTTGTTAAACCTGATATGAAAGAATATAATAGTATGTTAAATGAATTAAAGAAACCTGTATCAAAATGGATGGGGTCTGATAAAGAACATAAAGGGTTTTATAACTTTGATTTTGACTCTATTACAGGATCGAAGTTTATAGAAGGGTCATATTGCTATCCAGAACAGAATTATTTAACAAAACGATTCTCTGGTAAATGGAGTTATATTGAATTTGCTTTTCAAAGTTGGAGTTTGGATCCATGTAACTCATTTGGAATTCATATGGCTGCTTTTAATCCAAAGCCATGGTTTAAACAACCTGCAAAAGGGTTACTTATTTCAAAAGAAAAGGAATCTAGATATATTAAAAATAAAAAAAAACCAGAAGTAAATATTGCATTAGCAATTAAAGAAGACAATAATTATAACTATGAAAATATATCGTATTCATACGAAATATTTAATGATCTTATTATTTGGGGTATGATTCAATATAAAGAGTTACATAAATTCTTTATGCATGATACTCAAATATGGGGTACAAAAATATCCTTTGATGGTGATAAATTTAAACCTTTAGATAATCGAAATAATATAAAATACCTCACATTTGGTAAGTTTAACAAAGAAAATCTATATAATAAATTAAGTATCTCACAACAATATATTGTTGATTTAATAAATAATTATGAATTAACTTCAAAAAGTATTATTGATAAATATCTATCCATTTGTAGAACAAAAGTGAAGAATAGATATGGTGATTTTGACTATGATTTTAGTATTATTAATTATCCAAACGTAAATCCATCAACAATTTATGATTCTATTATAAGTGGTGGTAAAAAATATAAAAATATAATGGTTAGTAATGATTTTGATGAGTTAATTATAAAACCAAAGAAATCAAAGAAATCAACCAAATCAAAGAAATCAACCAAATCAAAGAAATCAACCAAATCAAAGAAATCAATCAAACCAAAGAAACTAACCAAATCAAAGAAATCAACCAAATCAAAGAAATCAACCAAATCAAAGAAATCAACCAAACCAAAGAAATCAACCAAATCAAAGAAATCAACCAAATCAAAGAAATCAACCAAATCAAAGAAATCAACCAAATCAAAGAAATCAACCAAATCAAAGAAAT
>PASS01000029.1 GCA_002712165.1 Fidelibacterota bacterium | reverse complement strand
TTGAGGAGGCATTCCTTGAGGAGGCATTCCTTGAGGAGGCATTCCTTGAGGAGGCATTCCTTGAGGAGGCATTCCTTGAGGTTTATTTTGAATTACTTCCCTTTTTGGATTACTTATTTTTTTATCAGTTTTAGTTTCATTATTTAACTCACTTATAATTGAGTCAACTATTTCCTCTTCACTCTTACTTAAATCATTGCCTATATTATCTATTTCACTTTCTTTCATTATAGAATAATTATTAAAAAAAAAATAAGATATATATACGCATTTTTATAATATTATATTATTGGAATATGAATTCCATAGTAAACGAACTGTAATATATGCTAATACTATTGAGAATATAGATTCAATTAATAGATCCATTTATTATAGTGTACATTATTTTTTTACATATATATGTTTTGGTATATCGGTTATATAAAATATCATAATTATAATGAAAATCGAATAGATATAAAGTTTGCAATTTATCATATATTATCCTATTATATTATATTTATTTTATAATATATAATTTGATTAATTATATATTATAAAATAAATATAATGCATAAATTATCAAGAGATGGATTTATTATCATTAAAAAGGAAATAGATGAACATGTACTTGATCAAGTAAAGGAAGAATTAACTGTTAAGCCATTTACAATGAATGATTATTCTAATAATATTAAACATTTTAAATTATATACTGAATCAGATAAAAAGATCTATGTACCTAGATTTTATGGAATAGAAAAGATGAAAAATTATATAGATATTTTTAATGATGAATTAATTCAATCAATTAATACTCCATTTAAAGGAGGGTTGAGGAATGAACAATTGCCTATATATAAGGTAATAATGAATCAATTACAAAGTAATGGAGGTGGTATAATATCACTTAAATGTGGTGGAGGTAAAACAGTATTATCATTATATATAGTATCAACATTGAAGGTAAAAACATTAGTAGTTGTACATAAAGATTTTTTAATGACTCAATGGTATGATAGAATAACAGAGTTTATACCGAATGCGAAGATTGGTAAAATTCAGCAGAATACAATTGATATCGAGAATAAGGATATAGTCCTCGCAATGGTTCAAAGTTTATCCATGAAGGAATACAATTCAAATATATTTGAAAACTTTGGACTTGTTATCTTTGATGAATGTCATCATTTAGGTGCAGAAGTATTCTCAAAGGCAATGCCTAAAGTAGCATCCAAGTATATGTTAGGTTTATCAGCTACACCAAACCGCAAGGATGGACTTAAAAGGGTATTTGAATGGTATATAGGACCTATTGTCTATACTTCTAAAGATAATCAAGATGAAGGAGTAACTGTTAAAATAATAAAATACAATATTGATGATGAAAAATATAATAAGGTACATAATACTACTATTAGAGTAGGAAATACCTTTCAAAGTAGACCATGTTGCCCTAGAATGATTAATAATATATGTGAATATGAACCCAGAAATAAATTAATTCTATCATATATAAAACAAACTTATAATGAAGGTCGAAATGTATTATTACTAAGTGATCGAAGGGAACATTTGAAATATATCTATGAAAACTTACTAAAGGAAAACATACTATCCGGTTATTATGTCGGTGGAATGAAACCTAGTGAATTAAGGAATTCCCAAACTATGTCCATCATATTAGGAACATACTCTATGGCTAGTGAAGGAATGGATATACCAAAATTAAATACAATTATTCTATCTACACCTAAATCGGATATAACACAATCTATTGGTAGGATACTAAGGGAGAAAAAGAATATTAGAAAATTTAATCCTCTAATAATTGATATTAATGATGAATTCTCACTATTTAAGAATCAATCAATTAAGCGCATGAAATATTATAAGAAATCAAAATATAATATTTATATATATGATAAAGATGGTAATGAATTACCAAATGTTAATATAAAGAAGAAAACCATTAATACTGATATATGTCTATTATAAATTTAAAAAAACTATTAATTATTAGTAACTGCATCATTTTCATCAACAATATTGTTCATTTCAATACCATTCCATGAAGGAGCTACATTATCTCTTTTTGGTATTACTTTGTAAATATGCGTATCATTATCAATTAATAATGAATTACCATAAATACCAGTTACATGTGTACAAATTTGTTTATTATCTTTCATATCTAAATTAAATGAGACATATTCTCCTGGATATAATGTCTTATAATTACTTGTTTGTATAGATGTATAATGACAGAAATAATCTTGACCTGTTTCTGGTACATCGGGTGTTACGACTCTTATAAATCCGAAGCCCCTTTTTTTATTAAACCATTGTACTTGACCCATAAACATTTGCGTACTCATATCCTATACCTTCTATATGGTGTAAACCTTTATATATATTTCGGTTATATACTTTATTTAAATTATTTATATTTATAATGTTTGATAGGGTATTATATATATTATTATTGTTAGTAATTGTATTACATATAAAGCATATTTATGAGATAATGAAATATAATGAAATTAGTGAATTAAGGGATTCTAATCTATCTAATATAAGTAATACATTGAATTCAACAATTATATCATATGATCCGCTTAGAATACCATATTTATTTAATTATACAACAACAATATTAAAGGATAGAAATAAATATTATACAAATAATTCTGAATTAATTAGAATATCAGATTTTGATACTAATTCATGTATTTTTAAGAATAATCTGTTATTTAATGATTTAAATATAGATGGTGATATAACCAATATAATTAATCATTTAACAAATGTATTTAGTTGTAATATTAATAAAACAGCAACAATAATTAAAGGTCAATATATTACAAATAAGATAAGGCAAATACATAACTTATCAATTATAGGGTGTTTAGAAGGTAAGTGTAATATTTTACTGATAAATCCAAAACATAGTAATGAAATAAAGGATAAAGATAGAATGGAATTATATAAATGGAGTATTATATATCCATTAAATTCAAATGAAATTATATATATTCCTAGAAATTGGTATTATATTTTAGAATGTGATAATTATTGTGAATTATTTCATATAGAATCAGATAATATATTTACTATATTATTTAACTTATTCAGTTAATAATATTTATGATATGTTATTGAATATTTATTGTTATTTATTATTTTATGTAGACCTATTTCATTATTAATTATTTTAGAACTATATGGCTTAATACATTTAGATCCTTTATATTCATTATTTAAATTATATAATTCTTCTTTAATTCCACCCTTAAGTAAAATATATTTACACTGATTATCATGACCATGTATTTCTGTCTCTGAATTAGGGTACCAATATATTAAATACAATTCATTTCTTAGTGTTGGGATCCTATATTTAATATATTGTAACTTTTTATTAATATATATAGGTCTCCTAAGTATAGATAGCATATATATATATATAAACATATGTTTAAATTATAATAATTATTTAATACTTATAATAATGAAAGATTTATATAAAATATTACATTTAGAAAGAGATTGTTGTAATGATGATATAAAAAAATCATATAAAAAGTTAGCGATGAAATATCATCCAGATAGGGGTGGAAATGAAACACGGTTTAAGGAGATCAGTGAAGCTTATTCTATTTTAAGTGATAAGGATAAACGATTAAAATATGATAGATTTGGATATAACGCACTAAATAATAATGATAATATATCACCTCATGATATATTTAATAATATATTTTCAGGTTTTTCAAATTTCTCAAATATAAACAGTAATACTAATGTGAATGGATCAATTACTATAAAAAAGGTTAATGTAGAATTAGATGATATCTATAATGGGTGTAAAAAACAAATTAAGATAACACAAAATATGAAGTGTACTAGATGTAATGGTTTAGGTTGCACAACAAATGGTAATGTGATATGTAATATATGTAATGGAGATAAATATATACATAAACAATATACAATAGGTGGAGTATTTAATAATACCGTTAAAAATGTATGTTATAATTGTAATGGGAGGGGGTACATAATCAAAGATAACTTTAAATGTATTAAATGTGATGGAAAATCATATATAAATATTACAAATAATTATACAATTAATATAGAAAAGGGTACAACTGTATTCAATGATAGTATTATTAGAAAGAAAGGTAAATATAATATAGTGAGTAACTGTAATGAAGATTTAGTTATTAAATTTATAGAAGTACCACATAATATCTATGAAAGGCATGGATATAATCTATACACTAACAAAACAATTGGATTAATGGAAGCATTAACCGGTTTTATATATCCATTACATTTACCTAATAAAAAGATATATCTAAATATAGATAATATAATTACACCTGATACAATAGTAACCGTTCCAAATTACGGATTAAATTATAAAGGTAAGAAGGGGGATATCTTTATAAAGTTCACTATAGAATTTCCAAATAATATATCCTATAATGAGAAGTTAACATTAAAGGAGTTATTTAATTTACCAAATAAATTATGTGAAAATACAGTTGATGTAAAATATATAGATAAAAGTAAATATAATAATTCGGATGATAGACCTGATCGAGTACAATGTCCACAACAATAAAATCCATTTAAAACTAAACTATGGTAACTATATTATGGACATTGATATATGTTTAATAGATAATGATGGATATAAACCCATTATTAATCAATATACAATTACTGAATTAAAGAGAGATATAAAAGATCAATCAAAGGAAATTGCTAATAGATTTAATAATATATCAGTAACAGGTACATTACAAGGTTTAAATATTTGGAAACGTGGTGGATGTAATTTTAAGATAGTAGATAATTCGGAAACCATAGAATGTAAAGCATATCAACGAAATATAGGTAATATATCATCAATAACTTCATACATAGATAAAGTATGCACTTTGTATGGATTCATTACTGTAGACACATTTAATAAGATAGGTTTTGTTTTCTTGGTTAGAAGTATTCAATGCAAATCAAATGAATCTGATATATATAGATTAAAAGAGTATTGCACTTTAAATGACTTTTATAAAAACAAAAAAGATATACTATGGGATCAAATCAAATGTATAACACTAATCTCAAAGAGTGGAACACAAGGTTACAATGATTTTAAGAAACAGATTAATATACCACTCAATATAAAAGAAGTAGATATAACTTTAGAAGGTTTAAATACAGAAGAAGAATTAATACAATCTATTAAAGGGAATCAAGATTCCGATGCAATAATAATTTTAAGAGCTGGTGGATCCACTGTGGATATATCAAATTCATTTGATAAGTTAGAGATTTTTAAATGTATAAAAGAATCAAAGATACCTATTATTACAGCTATAGGACATGAGAATGATAAAGGGGATAATTTATTAATAACAGAGATTAGTGATCTTAACTTTGATACACCTAGTAGTGCGGCTTTATTAATTAATCTATGGTATAAGGATTATATAATAGAAAGAATAACATGGAATAAGGGTATTATTAAAGAAAAAATAGATACAAAAATAAAGATGGATGAGACAGAATATTATTCTAAATTGTATAATGAGAATAAAAAAAGGAAGGATGAAGAAGTAACATATAAAAGAGGGATTAAGAATGATCTAAAGAATATAATATCACAGATAAAAGAGGATTTATTTGGAGGAAGATCAATTCAATTAGACGATAAAGAAGAATATATCTGTATTCATATTAATAACGATTTTTTTAAGATACCTATTCATAATCTAATAAATAAAGTATATAAAATAGATATAGATCCAGATATCTATCAATCATCAAAAAATATAGAGCAATTAATTTATAATGATAAGGTAATTGAAGCTTATAATGAAATGGAAAAAGTTATCATAAGTATGGAGTATACAAATGTAGATACAACAAAATTGAGGGAATCAATTGAGTCTTGTATAATTAGAGAAAAATCTATAAATAGAATAGATTCCATTATACAGAATAGGCAATATAACAACCTTCAATCATTGGTAGAATTAGATGAGGATGTAGTATCCAAACTAATAGAATTAGATGATAATAAGAGATCAATGATACAAATAAAATCTAATAAACATCTTGATTTTTATTGTAATAATTTAATACAAATAAATAGTTTAAGTATTATTCAACTAATTGAGTTATATAGTATGTATTTATGGTATGAGGAAAATATCCATATTAAAGAGGTATTTAACTATTGTATGGGATTATCAATGGATTAATTATTTTATTAAATATACGATCAGATGATAATATATAATTTGGATAAGAATAGAATAACCAATGAATTGGTGTATTAATATATTCTTTCAATTCTTCAAAGGTAGGTTTTGAATTCATTATAAATTGTGGAAAGTGTACATGTAAATAATGATCTGTTATTTTAAATGAATATGTATAAAAATATCTATCATTACTTTGATGAGAGGGTTCACCCCATACAGTACTAATATACTTAATAATATCATATCTTTTTAATGCAGAATTATTCTTTAAATTATAGTCCCCTATATATAATGGATTCAGTAAAAATAAATGGAATTCATTAATATTATAATCTTTCATAAATTGATCAAATCTTTCTTTTTGAAGTACATAGTCAGTAAATATCTCTATATTTAACATACCTGTATCGGTCATAGGTACACTTGAATTAAAGTATAGAAATGAATGCTTATTTGATAGATTATTAATATATTCACGTATGGATAATAAGCTAGATTGTAATAGATCCGTTGATTTACTACGGGATTGTGCTTGTTGTTTAAGTGATAAATGAACTGTTGTATTTATAGTAATATTAGAATCATTGACTAATAGTGTATCATTTAATATTCTACCTGAATAGTGTAAATTTTGAATATGTATAGGAATACCTGCTTTATTAAAGATTTTTTGTTTAATATTATAAATAGTTTCATTAGGATCAATATTGATAGTAATTGTTTTACCAGTAAATAGTTTGATAAATATTTGCATTATATTATTACTTTTTTTTATTTTTTCTTTGTTTCTTTCTAGATTTCCTTTTCTTGGACTTTTTACATCTCTTTTTGAGTGTTTTTGTTTTACTTTGTAACCTTCTTTCTGCTGCATTTGCAGTTAGTGAACGCATACTATGTCTTGGATCATTACTTAATATTTCTTCTATATCAGCATTTCTTTCTGTATCAAATCTATCTAAAACATCATCAGTTCTAGTTAATTTATATGGGTTTTGGTAATTTTGAATCATATCCATAGTTTGCCCTAATATATCAGCTATATCATTTTGATCTGTAATATGAAATCTATTAACTAATAACTTAGCAATTGCTAACTTTTGTTGAGCTGATAGATTGGTTGATTTATGTAGATGTAGGGCTTTATTTCTAATAGAACTTCCATAATCAATAGAATTATCATAGGATTGTTTTACCATAGGTTCAACATCATGTGGTGGTGATGGCCCTCCCCAACCATAGGGGGAATTACTAATAGGATAATCAAGTAAACTATGTGGTTTAACTACTTCATATTGATCACCATCAAGGATCGAGGCGTATCCATGTTTGATGGTTCTTCTATATGGTCGTACTTTTGCATCAAGGTTAACTCCATGTGGACCTCTATGTGCTGATACTAATGCTTTAGGATTTTGAATTAAGTGTGATATATTCTTACCCCATGGTTCATCTATAGGTAGCTGACTATCATCATTACTAATAAATTCATCTGTTATATTCATATTAAATCCATGTTTTCTCATTAATTGAATATATCTAGGATCATCTATATAGCCTTTGAATAGAGTAGGTATTTTAACAGATCCAGATACATTATTAAATCTCCCAGATAATGTAGTTTTATTATTAATATATTCTAGCCGTTGTTCTTCAGTTATATACTTGGGTACTAATTTAAGTATCTCATCTAATAGGGCTTCTAAATTATCTATCCATTTATTTCTCCATTCCACCATAGACAATTCCGAACCATCACGCCCCCATACCTTCGATTTAGCTAACATAATATCAATAGATGTACTATTACCAAACAAGACGAAGATATATTTATACCTTTCATCCTCATCTATCTCCTTAATTTTATTAGAGAAATCTATATCATTTAATAATTTTAATGATTCCCGTTCAATACTATATGATTCATTTCGATTACCATAATTTGTATACTTAAAAGGTGATTTTAGCATTGTATCTAATATATTATAATATATAATATATTAAATTTGATAAAGTAATACTATAATAAATAGAATGGATTTGGATCAATTAATAGATTCATTAACAGTTAATCTCCTAAATAAAATAGCACTCAATAAAGTTAATAAAGGTGAGAGGGATGAATTTATTATAAAATATAATAAGGTAAATTATAAAAAAATTATACCTACAAATGATTGTAATAAACTATTGTATTTAAGAAAGTATTGGAAATATAGACGTATATATTCTTCAATAGTAATTCAATCAAACTATAGAGCATATAGAGTGCGTTTAAAGTATAAAAATAAATTACCAATATATAATGGTGATCACAACCATTAATAGTGATAAATATTGTAATATAGATGAATAAATCATTGTAATTAATATATATGTTACTTTGTTGAATAAACAATTGAATATTTACAAATGATTTATTTATTAGTACATTTTGTATCTATTTATATTTCTATAATTTTAGATGATTAAATACAGCATTAGCTAATAATCTAAAGTTATCCTTTATAGATTCGTCATCTTCTAAAGTCGGTGCACATTCTATTTCATTAACAAAATACTCTCTACATACATTATCATTATCAATGCAACAACCAAAATCGATTCTTAGTTGGATTTGATTTCCATAATCAGAAAAAATATCTTTGATAATAGATTCGCCCAACTTACGGTATTTAGAAATTAATTTATCTGGAATAGAACCTCCATCAGATACAGGTATCTCATCATCTAAACCCGATCCAACCTTAGTACCGTATGCGTATGTAAATTTTCCATTTAACCAATATGTTTTTATCTCCCAAAATTTAAGGAATTCATTTACATATGGTTGAACTAATATTTTTTTATAGCCATGTTCTTTCATAGTTGTAAAATACTTTTTAAATGAATCATCCCTTAATATTTTAAATCGTTTAAACCCTATAGCAAATGCTGCTAACTCTGGTTTCATAATAATTTGTTTATATTCATTATCATTAATAAATTTATTAATAGATTGAATTACTTTATTAGGATTTTTTGAATAATTAGATATTGTATAGAATTTTGTAGGAATTAAATTGTACCCTTTTTTTTCTAAGTACTTCATGTATTTCTGTTTATTAACTATAAGATTTTGGACTTCATAACTAGGGTATACCTTTGCTGTTGTTTTTTTCATTATATTCATATAATTATTATATCCTTTACTACCTTGATCCATAAAACTAAAGGAAGACTCATATAAACAAAATAAGTAATCACATTGATTAACTTTATCTAATGTTATAGTAGGTCCATAGATAGGTATAACATTACTATTATGCTTTTTTTCTAGATGTTTTATTTCACAAAATATAGCGTAATCATATGGAGTATTTGATTGGGCTTCTAATGCTGCCTTGCGCTCCTTATTTGATGAAGCATTCTTTTCTATATCCTTTAGATGTTTTAACTTATGTTTATTTTTATTATAATATTCAGTTGTAATAAATGATGTATTTGATCCTATTATAATACCAATATTTTTCATTTATAATATATAATATATAATATAATATATAATGGATAATTATACAAAGGTATCTAAAGAATGTGAAAATGTACAATGGGGATCATTAAGACCATTATCGCAGATATGTAAACCAAGTAATGTACAGATGCAAGGTATACCATGTAATAATATATGGAATAATAATACAAAAAGGAAAATAATAGTAAATATGAATTATAAGTATAAATAATATTAATATAATATTATTATTAATAGATGAATAGATTAAAAAATATAGATCATGGATTTATAGATATAGACAAACTTAGATATGTTAAAATTATTAAAGATAATAAAAAAGATATAGAAGATAAGTCAAATACAACTCCATACAATAGTAAATTATTGAGTTATATAAATATATATAATGGGAATCGTTCAAAGATACATGTAACTACACCTGAAATGGTATGTCCTTTTGGATTAGAAACTAAGAATGGAAATGTAATAAAATTACAATTTACAAACTATAAATCAGATCAAAATATGAAATCATTTTATGACTTTATTACTAGATTAGAATATATTCAAATGAAATATATAGGACTTACAGAGGAGACTATTGATGATTATATATCACAGATAAAGTATGATAAGAATAATAAGTATGATCCTTTATTGGTTGTAAAAGTTCCATTTACCTATAATAAATTTAATGTAGATATTTATCATGATAAATATAATCTAAATATAACAAATATAAATAAATTTAGTAAAGTAGTTTGTGATATATATATAGATAAGATATGGAAATATAATGAAAAATATATATGTAAATGGAAATTAGAATCTATCTATGTAAAGTAATCCATAACCTTCTATATATGCGTTATATGGAAAATAAATAAATATGTGTGAAATAATAATGGAATTTACAAAGGTAGAAGATATTAATATTGATTTAATCGAACTAGATAAACCTACTAAGATAAATAATGTTTATTATAGTAATATTAATTACAAAAATAGACCATTAATAGTTCAAGTCGGTAGAATAACAATAAATGAGGATCTTTCATCTATTCATTCAAAATCACTACCTTCTATTGAATTTGAAATACCAGAAAAAAATATGCATCTATATGATTTTTTTATATCACTTGATGAAAGGAATATTAATGAAACATATAATAATGAAAGTAAATGGTTTTTACAATCAAATGGTAAACCTAAAAATATACCAAAAAATATAATAGATGATATGTATAAACGTATATCTAAACCGTTACAATCTAATAAATTACCAACAATTCGATTTAAATTACCTGTAAAAAATGGATCAATTCTAATTCAAAGTTATAATCAGAATAAAACAACAATACCATTAGAGAAAATACCTATAGGTACAGAATGTACTTGTATACTACATATCCGTGGATTAAAATTTTTAAAGCAACATTATATATGTGATTGTTATATAAGTCAAATAAAATCATTTGTAACAAATATAACAAAGTATAGTATTCCAACAGAATGCGTTATTAATGATTCAAATGATACAGATGATTTAGAACATTTGGATAGTTTAATAGATGATATAATTGATAAATCAGAAATAAATAATATAGAATTATATAATTCATTAACAGAAGAGATGAATGAAATTAATAATCAAATCAATGGTAAAATTATTGAAAGAAAGCAAATTATAGATAAATTGAATCAATTATAGATAAATGAATTTATTTGTTAATTACATTATTTTTTTTTTGTATTGTAATAATATAATATGGATTGTGAACAAATTATACTATTGGGTGTTATAACAATAATTGGAATCGTCGTCTATAATAAAATGTGTGAAGGAAATAATTATGTACATAGATATCCACCTTCTGGTCCACCAGGTTATCGAGAAAACTTTTCTATTAATGCAGGACCTAGTACTGGACCAAAACTACCGGGTGGTAGTCCTGCACCACCTGTAGGAGATAGACCTAAAGTAAGTAATGATTTAAATGATAATACGAATATATTTGCTTCTGAAGAAATTGGTAATAATGAAACAAATCCGACTATAAAATTATCTAGAGGTACATCTGGTTGTGTACCTCAAACAAAACTATCAGCTGAAGACTTATTACCACCTGAAGATAAGATTACAGACTTTAATAAAGATAATCCGGTTGGTGTTGGGGATTTCGCAAATTCGCAACTATTAGATGCTAAATATACTATTGGTATAGATACAATTGGACAAAGTATGAAAAATGCAAACCGTCAACTAAGGTCGGAACCACCAAATCCACAGAAAGCTGTCAGTCCATGGATGAATACAACTATTTCCCCTGATTTACTTAGGAAGCCTTTAGAATTCAACCCACAATGTTCATAAATAATTTAATTTGAAATTGTTTTTATTTAAGAAAAAAAGTATAATAAATACTATGGAAAAGGATAATGAAAAGTATAAATCAAATCCATATAATGACAAGAATATATTAATTCAAGATACTAACATCATTAATATTATGTCAAAGCTAAATATTAACGATGTATCAATTAATAATATAAATTATTATCAAAGGGCATTTAGCCATATTTCATATTGTAAACTAGATGAATATTCTAAATATAAAAATTGTAATAATTCTATAGAATTAAGGGATTCTTCTTATGAAACATTAGAATTTTTAGGAGATTCTATCTTAGGTTCAATTATCTCAGAATACCTCTATGAAAGGTACTATGTTCTTTATAATCAGAATGAGGGATTTCTAACTAAAATGAAGAATAAAATTGTTAATGGAGATACATTATCAACTTTATCTTCTTTATTAGAGTTTAATAAATTTATTATAATTTCAAATCATATTGAGGTAAATTCAACCAGAAATAATGTTAAACGAATACTTGAAGATGTTTTTGAAGCATTTATAGGGGCATTGTATTTAGATACAAAAGATTATTATTTAGTTAAAAGGTTTATTATCTCGATAATAGAGAAATATATAGACTTTTCTGATTTAATTATTAATGATACAAATTATAAGGATCAATTATTAAGATATTTTCAAAATAACTACAAGGAATACCCTATTTACAATACATTCACAGATAAATCTAATAAAAATATGTTTACATCAAAGGTATTTCATAATGATAAATATATATCTACTGGTAATGGTGAAACAAAGAAAAAATCAGAACAAGATGCTTCTAAAAATGCGCTTATTCATTTTGGATTATTAAATTAATAATATAATATAATATAAATTATTAATGCCTAAAAAAAAACATTATGATGTAGATCAAAAGTTATCTGATATAATACACGACCTCTTTCAAGGAGATCCAAAAAATCTAGATAAAAAACGTCTAATTAAAATATATAATGATAAAAAGATAAATGTAAACTTTCAAAGGATAGATGAATCAAATTTAAAGGATCTAAGTAAGATATATAAGCTTTATACTAGGGATATACGTATAATAGTAAAACCTCGATCAAAAAAGGTATATAAACTAGATGAAGGT
Source organism: Fidelibacterota bacterium (assembly GCA_002712165.1). Lineage (GTDB taxonomy): Bacteria > Pseudomonadota > Alphaproteobacteria > Rhodospirillales > Rhodospirillaceae > UBA11612. The sequence continues at coordinate 4,164 of PASS01000029.1, read as the reverse complement.
ATTAGTGATATAGAAGGGGATAATAAAAGTAGTACTATAGATTCACTTCTAGAGTTAAAAAAAGAACCTAATATAAAAGTAAATAGAAAATATGTAGATATTCAAAGGAAGGCATATATTAATTGGATTAATAATGAATTTATAACTATAGATGATCAGTCAAAATTAACTATATATCAATCATTTATTAAAACATATTTATCAGAAGAAACCCCTTATAGAGGTTTATTGGTATATCATGGATTAGGCACAGGTAAAACAGCTACGGCTATATCAACTGCTGAAGGGTTATCAAATAGTATGGATATAACTACATTATTACCAGCTTCACTTGAAACAGAATTTATTAAAGAAGTTCAGGAATGGGGTGATAAGTTTTTTAAAGTGAAAGATAGTCAATGGATATTTGTACCTATTAATGAAATTCTCAATAATCAAAAGCTACTTGACTTCTTAAATAAACATTATAAGATTACACCTGTTATAATAACAGATATATATAGAAGTTTTTTAAGGAAGAGAAAAGGGGAAGATATAGATAAAGGTCTATGGTTAAATCCTGATATCTTTGAGAATAACCAAAAGGTTATTAAAAAATATGAGGACTTATCACCCAATGAACAATTATATATCAATGAACAAATTAAAGTATTATTACCTATGAAGTATAACTTTATACATTATAATCCATTCCCAACAGTATTTAAATCTAAAAAGTATATGAATGAACAAGAATTTCTCTATGGAAAGAAGAAAGAATATAAAAAGGATAAAGAATCGAAAACATACAATCAAAAATTAATGGATCGACTATATGATAAATTATTAACTAATATAGAAAAATATAATATTAATTCACCTTTCTATAAAGAAGTAATTATAATTGATGAGGTTCATAATTTTGTACGTGAAATAGTTAATAATAGCGATGATGCTATACTCTTTTACAACTGGATACTTAATGCAAAAGACATCAAGTTAATATGTTTATCTGGTACTCCTATAATAAATAAACCTAGTGAAATATCCATCCTATATAATATGATAAGGGGGGTTATGAACGTTTATAATTTTAGAGTTAAACCATCAATGAGTCTATCTGATATTGATTCAAAACTAAGGGATATTATTTATGAAAAACAAAGTCCTATTTATCAATATAATATTTCTAAAGTAGAAGGATATTTATTAATCTCTTTCTTAAAACAACAATCAAATTATAGTTCATTATTAAATAAGGATAATAATATAATATACACATATAATTCAAATGAGTACTCATTGGATGAATTCTTTGAGAGTATCTATAGCGCCTTATATAGTATCATAGATACTGATAGTATTGTACCTTCTAAAAAGGAATTAGATAGTATATCTTCAAAAGATAAAGTTAGATTATTAAGGGGTGATCAATGGATTTTATTAGATGATAAAATTGTAAATAAAAAAGAACATTTGAAATCAATTAGTGATAATGAATATAAACTTCCTATATTTAATGAACAAAGGACATTATTCAGTATAAATAAGAATAATCATAATGTAGATTTAACTGATAATAATACATTTATAGATTACTTCTTTAATAATGATTCTATACCTACAAACAAGCAAATACTCCTGAAACGAATGCTACAAGGGTTAACATCATATTATCCTATAAATAGATCTGCCGTTAAGATTATGCCTACAATTATACCCCCTAATAATGAGTTATATAATGATTATAGTATTACAAAGAATATTCAAGTTGAGTTATGTCCAATGAGTTCTATACAATTTAAAAAATATGAATCCTATTGGAAAGAAGATCGATTAAAGTCTTCTAAATATAGTAAAAAGAATATGTATGATGATAGTAGTTTTAATACAAGTATACGAACTAGACAATCATGTAATATGGTATATGATAATGAGCAATTTAGAACTCTTAATAAAGATAAAGATAATGAAAAATATATATCAGAAAAACAAAAGGAGTATAAAGCTTTAGAATCATCAGATAATTTATTAATCGATAGTGCATTAAAGGATCATTCACCTAAATTTAATATGATACTACATAATATACAGAAGTATATATCATCAAGTGGTAAACCAACTGGTAAGATTCTATTTTATAGTGATTTTAGAATGGATTCTGGATCCGAAATATTTGAACAAATATTAATAGCAAATGGATATACAAAATTTAATGGAAACACTGATACTAAACAAAAACGTTATACATTTATAACTGGACTAGAGAAAGAGGGAGAAAAGAAAGAAAATAAACTAGCATTTAATGATCCTAAAAATAAGTTAGGGGAATATATTCAGATTATATTAATATCTTCATCAGGTGCTGAGGGTATATCATTATCATGTGTAAGACAAGTACATATATTAGAGCCTTACTGGAACTATATACGTATTCATCAAGTCCTAGGAAGGGCAATACGCTTACTATCTCATATTGGTAGAGATAAGGATAACAATCCATTAGATCCTCCATTATTACCACCTGATATGCAAAATGTTGAACAATATATTTATTTATCTACATTTCCTAGAGGGGTAAATACAGAAGAGATATATAAATCTATTTTAGACCTTGAATCATGGCCGGGAGTACCCAAAATAGATATTGATTCTATATCAGATATTAATAGTGAATTATATAATAATTATAAGGATACATATTCAATAATCCAAAGAATTATAGCTATAAAAAATGATACACAAGATAGAACAATTGATCAGACAATTTTTGATATAATGGAAAATAAGAATAAACTATCACAACAAATAATAGATATTATAAAACAATCTTCTATAGATTGTAAGTCAAATACTAGAGATGATTACCGTATCTATAGTAATTGTTTATCATATTTTAAAGAGGTTGATGATGAAATATCATATTTTCCTGGATTATCATCTGATGATTTAAATAAAATTGATAAAAAGCAATTTAAATCAAAATTAAATTACTTTATTGAACCAAATACAATAGTATTAGCATCAAAAGAAGAGGAAAAATATAACTATTATAAACTATCAAATCTAGCATACAAAGATGATGTTAGATATATACGTGAAAATAGTGAACTATTAGGTGTACTAGATACTAGTAACCATTTTTTTAATTTTTTTAAAGGTGAACATGAAAAAAATAAATTATTTGGAAAAACATTTACAATTTCCCAAGAAATATATAAAATACCACCTTATCAACAACAATCTATCAGCGATGAAATATTCCCCTCTATTAAAGAACTATCTACTAATGATGAATTAATTGGTTATAAAGTTAAATATAATATTACGGATAGACCGTTCTTCTATCAGAATAATATGAAGCCTATTATTAGATTATATGATTATAATATATGTAGTGAATTATCTTATGATATATCAACCCTAATACCTATAATCTATCATAATGAAGGGATATATAAAATTAATTAAAATTAATTAAAAAATAACATATTCTGTAAGTTCATATTTAATAAGTAAATTTCTGAAAACTCATGTTCATCTTCTATTTCAATGGATGTATCTGTAATATTTATTATCTTACTATAATAGTATTCACCATTCGAGTCTAATTGAACTATATCATTTATCTTAAAATCACCTTTATCAAAATCACCTGTTATAATATTCTTATTTAAAATACATCCATATATATCTGATTCATATTGAACAACATCATGTAATCCATTTATTGATATATTGAATCTATTTATAGTTTCATTATTATTTATTAATTTATCATCTGGTATATAAGTACCATAAATATAGTTATTTAATTTATTTGTATCTTTTAAGGTTAATATTGTATCTATGCTTAGTTCTGGTATTGATATCCTTAATACAGGTGATACAAAATGGCTAGTACATTCTATAGGTATTATTAGCTTATCAAAATTAGTAATAGTATCTATATCTTGATTTAATGTATAATTAAATCTTGAAGATTCTCTATTTCTATTATTGGATGATAATATTATAGTTTTTTTATAATCCGTTTCATGTATATGTATTGATGGAGGTGGTGCATTAATATCTATTGATGGTGGTAATCCTGATGAACGATTATCTATTGATGGTGGTAATCCTGATGAACGATTATCTATTGATGGTGGTAATCCTGATGAACGATTATCTATTGATGGTGGT
>PASS01000072.1 GCA_002712165.1 Fidelibacterota bacterium | reverse complement strand
GTAATAAATTACTGAAATTTTAGCGAGATGCGATTTTAGTTGTGCCTGGCTTTACAGCGAGGCATTTATCCATTTGATTTGGGACGGTTATTGAGCAGGCCTTGACAAGATGATGTCTTTCGAGGCCTAGCACGCGAGCGCGGAAAAGTGTACGACCCTTAATTCTCACTCGTTCCGTCACTGCAAGAATATTTTCATAATTTTGTAGCTTTTCAGCAGCTTTGTCAGCGACTGTCTGCGCTGTAGATTGAAGGCTGAAAGCGCCGAGTTGGATTCCCCAGGTCTCTTCGATGACTACCCAGTCGGGGACTTTATCGAGCTCTGCGTCACGGTCGCCAGCAGATTTGTTTATTTCTAGTGCGCTTAAGTCTTCTATTTCAAAATCGCCCTGCAGTGCTTCGATGCGGTCAGAGGCGATAAAATCTTCTGGAAGGTTAGCAAGAAGTGCGAATCCTTTATTCATAAGATCAGTGAGATGCCGGTCTCGAGTTTTTACGCTACGGCCACCCAAAACAACCGCGATTAGCCTACTTCCATTGCGATTAGCCGATGCAGCTAGGTTGAACCCCGAGGCCCTAGTGTATCCAGTTTTAATACCATCCGCACCTTTGTATGTAGAGAGTAGATTATTATGCGAGCGATAGGTCTTTCCAGCGTAGCTAAATGTTGGGCGAGAAAAATAAGCGTAATACTGAGGGAAGTCTTTAAGTAATCGTGCTGAAAGAATGGCTATATCCCGAGCTGTCGATATTTGTTTTGAGTTCGGTAGACCGGAAGCATTTCGAAATGTAGTTTTTGACATTCCCAGTTCGTGGGCCTTTTTAGTCATCCTTACTGCAAACAAATACTCCTTAGCAGCCAAATGCTCGGCGACTACAGAAGCGACATCGTTCGCAGATTTGGTAATCAGGGCGTTGATAGAGTTTTCAACGGTTATTGTGGAGCCTGGCTTTAAGCCCAAACGGGATGGTGTTTGCCCTGCAGATCTTCTGGATACCTTCATCTTTGTTTCAAGAGAAAGTGTACCTTGTTCAAGCGCTTCAAACATGATGTATAGGGTCATCATTTTTGTTAGGGAGGCAGGAAAACGAGTGCTGTTGGCATAAGCCTCGTGCAGAACGCGACCCGTATCTGCTTCTACAACAATGGAAGCGTAAGTATTGGCTGCAGTAGCCGCAGAGGGCAGGGCCATTAGAATAGCAACTGCTAAGAAACAGATAAATTTTGTTACCATCGTCATTTAAGCCCCCAACCTTAAAAACAACCCAACCTCTTAGATTGGTTCCTGTGGATAACTATTTGACATTCATGCTTTGTCTTGTAGGGCGTGTCGTTCCTGGGGCTTCTGCTAGCTGTTATCTAGCTTCTTATATCCTAAATTTACGTGGTTCGAGTAGAGCTGTCCACAATGACTTTAGATATCACATTGAATTTTATCACCTTTTACCCATATTAATAATTGTTTAGTATTGGGTTTGCTTAATTTGTCAAAGATGTAACTGGTTACGAATTTTAACCAGATTAATTAATTAATACTCCAACCTCTAGTATTTACAGATTTAGCACATACTTTGCTTAAACATGTACTCGCTATATTAGGGTAGGAATTCAGTGAGTGAGAAAGAATCTAAGTATAAAATTATGAATTGGTTTTCGATAAATCACCATCAGATAATTATGTCGGATGAACGAAAAGGGGGCGACGACGATCGGGTGAATACTGGTCTTGCTTTGAAGTCGCGGCCCAAAGTTAAGAAACCGTCTATGTACAAGGTGCTTATGCTAAATGATGATTACACACCTATGGAGTTTGTAATTAATGTTCTTGAACGTTTCTTTGGCAAGAGTGTTGAAGAAGCCACGCAGATCATGCTCCATGTCCATCAGAAAGGAGTTGGCATCTGTGGTGTATTCACTTTTGAAATTGCAGAGACAAAAGTGAACCAAACAATGGAGCTGGCGCGTAAAAACCAACATCCGCTCCAGTGCACCTTAGAAAAAGAGTAGATGCTTACTTGGGGGGCGCAGCTACTATCATGTAAGGGATTATGTCAGGTTCCGAGAAACTGGCACGTGTTTTAGAAAGGATAAAATTATTGTCCATGTTATCGCAGAATCTAGAAAAGACCCTCCATGTTGCTTTGGCGAATGCGGCTAAACGTAGGCACGAGTTTGCGACTCTCGAACATTTGCTCATGGCTTTATGTGATGATGATGATGCGGTTGCAGTCCTGCGTGCGTGTAATGTCGAAATAGATGACTTGCGTGGTAAAATCACCGGGTTTCTCGATGATGAATTGAAAGATATTATTTCCCTAGCTGCTGAAGACCCCAAACCAACCGCTGGTTTCCAGCGCGTTGTGCAAAGGGCGGCTATCCATGTCCAATCATCTGGGCGAGAAGAAGTGACCGGCGCTAACGTTTTGGTTGCTCTATTCTCAGAGCGAGAAAGTCATGCTGTCTACTTTCTGCATATTCAAGAAATGACGCGCTTGGATGCAGTGAACTATATATCTCATGGTATAGCCAAACGTGCGGCAGCTTCTGATAGAAAAACTGTTCATGGATCTGACCAAGAAGCGCAGTCGGAGGATGTGGTTAAGAAAGGGCGTGAGGCTCTAACCGCTTATTGTGTAGATCTGAATGAAAAGGCTGGACAGGGTAAAATCGATCCTCTCATTGGTCGAGGAAAGGAAATTTCTCGGACGATCCAGATATTATGCCGCAGAACTAAGAATAATCCGCTTTACGTTGGTGACGCAGGCGTGGGTAAGACTGCCATCGCTGAAGGATTGGCTCTTCGAATCATTAATATGGATGTTCCGAAGGTTCTCCAAAATGCAACCATTTTCGCATTGGATATGGGGTCCCTTCTGGCCGGAACACGCTATCGCGGTGATTTTGAAGAACGGTTGAAAGCTGTTATTTCCGAGTTGGAAATCCTAGAAGGGGCGGTGCTATTCATCGATGAGATACATACTGTGATAGGAGCTGGAGCGACATCAGGTGGAGCTATGGATGCCTCTAATCTTCTTAAACCTGCGTTGGCGTCAGGGTCGTTGCGCTGCATTGGTTCGACAACTTACAAAGAATACCGAGGTCATTTCGAAAAAGATCGAGCTCTTGTCCGCCGTTTTCAGAAGATAGATGTTGTCGAACCATCTATTGAAGATACAGTGAAAATTCTTAAAGGGCTTAAGCCTTATTACGAATCCCATCACAGTGTGCGCTACACCGCTGAGGCTCTACGAACAGCCGTCGAGCTGGCCGTACGCTATATTAATGACAGAAAGTTGCCGGATAAGGCGATTGATGTGATTGATGAGGTTGGGGCATCGCGAATGCTGCTCCCAGAAAGTAAGCGCCGTAAAGTCGTCTCTGTTCGGGATATTGAAGAAGTTGTCGCGACTATGGCTCGGGTCCCTCCCAAAAGTGTTTCCCGCGATGACAAAAAGTCATTAGAGAGCCTAGAGCGTGATTTGAACACTATGGTCTTTGGCCAGAACGATGCCATCATGGCTTTATCTAGTTCTATCAAGCTTGCGCGGGCGGGATTGAGGGAACCTGAAAAGCCTATCGGAAGTTATCTTTTTTCTGGTCCAACTGGTGTGGGTAAGACAGAAGTAGCGCGGCAATTATCCAAATCATTAGGAATAGAACTGCACCGCTTTGATATGTCTGAATATATGGAACGCCACTCTGTCTCACGATTGATTGGTGCACCGCCTGGTTACGTTGGGTTTGATCAAGGTGGATTGCTAACTGACGCTGTTGACCAGCATCCTCATTGTGTATTGCTACTAGACGAGATTGAGAAAGCGCATCCAGATTTATTCAATATTCTTCTGCAGGTTATGGACCATGGCAAACTTACGGACCACCATGGGAAAAGTGTCAACTTTCGTAACGTCATTTTGATCATGACCACTAATGCTGGTGCTGCGGATCTTGCTAAAAATGCGATAGGTTTTGGCCGCGAAACACGGGTAGGTGCTGATCAAGAGGCAATTGAACGCATGTTCACGCCTGAATTTCGTAATCGTTTAGATGCTGTTATAACTTTTTCAAGTTTGACTCCCGAGATTGTGGGCCGCGTTGTAGACAAATTTATTATGGAGCTTGAGGGGCAACTATCTGATCGCAATGTCACTATTGAATTAGCACCCGCGGCACGTGATTGGCTAGCAAAGAAGGGCTATGATTCGCGTATGGGAGCCCGCCCACTTGGCCGACTTATCCAGCAGAAGATCAAAAAGCCTTTGGCTGATCACTTATTATTTGGAGACCTAATAACCGGTGGACACGTAAAAGTTGACATCGAGAAAAATAATATGAAGTTTGATATAATAGCTGCCAAGCCCAGGTCAAAAAACGATCAAGCAAAAGAAAGCAGTAAGCCTGGTGTACCGGTTACCTCTTATCGTTCTGCGATTAAGAAGCGCGAGCCTGTCAAGTCTTAGTATATAAAACGGACAGAGTTTCAAGAATTACCAGTCGATTATGTTGCTGTTTCTAGTTTATTAGGTAAAAATTCGCCCCGCTGGCACAGGCCAGCGAGGCGATATAAGCTTAGGAATGATGCGTGGAGATTATACGCTGTAATACATTTCAAATTCTACTGGATGCGGCGTAGTCTCAAACCTCATCACTTCATCCATCTTTAATCCTATGTAGCCATCAATCATATCGTTTGTGAATACATCGCCTGCGGTAAGGAAGCTGCGGTCAGAACTCAAATTGTCTAACGCTTCACGCAAGCTTCGGCATACAGTCGGAACGCCAGCCAGTTCCTCAGGCGGAAGGTCGTATAGGTTTTTATCCATTGGATCTCCCGGATGTATTTTATTTTTAATACCATCCAGCCCAGCCATTAGCATAGCCGAGTAGGCTAAATAAGGGTTGGCGGATGGATCGGGAAACCGCACCTCAACGCGCTTACCGTTGGGACTAGAGACATATGGTATGCGGCAAGATGCCGAACGGTTACGTGCTGAGTAGGCTAATAATACGGGTGCTTCGAAACCTGGCACTAAACGCTTGTAGCTATTAGTAGTGGGGTTGGTGAAGGCATTAATGGCTTTAGCATGTTTGATGATACCACCGATGTAATGCAGGCAAGTTTCAGACAAATCTGCATATCCAGAACCGGCAAAAGTGTTTTTTCCATTTTTCCATACGGATTGATGAACGTGCATTCCTGAACCATTGTCCTGGAACACTGGTTTTGGCATGAAGGTCGCTGTTTTGCCGTAGGAATGTGCTACCATGTGTACGGCATATTTATATAGCTGCATGCTATCGCCCATTTTTAGCAAAGTATTAAACTTGATCCCTAGTTCATGCTGAGATGGAGCCACTTCGTGATGGTGTTTTTCCATAGAGACACCCATTTCCGCTAGTACAGAGACAATTTCTGCTCTCAAGTCTTGTGCACTATCGACTGGTGCTACTGGGAAATAACCACCCTTCGGCCGTGGACGGTGACCAGGATTTCCTTCTTCAAATGCACGGCCATCATTGTAAGGTCCCTCTTCGCTATCGAAGGAATAGAACATGTTGTTGGCTGCGGTTGAGTAACGTACGTCATCGAAAATAAAAAATTCGGCCTCGGGACCAAAGTATGCTGCATCGCCTACTCCTGCAGCCGACATGTACTCGAGGGCTTTGCGTGCGATGCTGCGCGGGCAGCGACCGTAAGGCTGGCCTGTGGAAGGCTCGAGCACGTCACAAAATAGCACTAACGTTGGCTGGGCTGTGAAAGGATCCATCACGGCGGATGACAAATCTGGCTTAAGGTTCATGTCGGACTCATTTATGTCCTTCCACCCGGCGATGGATGAGCCGTCGAACATGATGCCTTCAGTCAACATATCCTCACCAACAGTGTCTACATACTGAGCTGTGTGTTGCCATTTACCCGAGGGATTCGTGAATCGAAAATCCACGTACTGGGCTTCCTTCTCTTTTATCATATCCAATACTGTTTTGACGTCTGACATAGTGCTTTCCTGTTCCTGCCGTTCTCGGTTGTAATATTTTATAGTGGTGCTATGCGCGGAGTTTAATAGGCCCGAATGTTTTTAATTGTCTCCAGCCAATTAGGTCAATGGATTAAACGGCGTCGCCACCGCGTTCTCCTGTTCTGATCCTAATTGCATCTTCGACACTGTAGACAAATATCTTTCCGTCTCCAATCCGTCCTGTATGTGCCGCCTTTTGGATGGCCTCAATAGCCCGATCGAGCATATTATCATCCATCACGATCTCGATTTTAACCTTTGGTAGGAAGTCTACAACGTACTCTGCACCTCTATAAAGTTCCGTGTGGCCTTTCTGACGACCAAAACCTTTTGCCTCTAAAACTGTAATTCCTTGCAGACCAATCTCATGTAGAGCCTCTTTAACCTCGTCCAGTTTGAAGGGTTTAATGATCGCTTCAATCTTTTTCATACTTTTCGCTGCCTCTTCTATGGTTTTTGGCTCTTTAGGAAGAATGTCTGCCGGCAATACCTGCGTTTCAAGAGTCGTGCCAAGTCGTGAAGTTGAGAGAATCCGGAAGAATCATAGAGAAAAATAGGTTAATAGCTGGGGTTTCGAAGAAATTGTGCACAATAACAAAACAGAATGATCAATTCTTAAGCATATTTTGCGGAGTCAAGTTTGTTAGAGTTCCTTGACGCTAGCCAGGGAAAGGAGCTAGGAACCGCTTCGTGTCTACAGGCACGCGGTGGCGGGTATAGCTCAGTTGGTTAGAGCGCCTGGTTGTGGTCCAGGAGGTCACGGGTTCGAGACCCGTTACTCGCCCCATTTCCTTTGTTTTATCAACTTTAGTGTCTTGCGGGCTTTTTGAGCCATGATGTTCTGTTCTTTAAAAGCATATAGGCCGTGGTGACTTCCTCTTAGGTATTATAGTACCGCTATTTGAAGTCACTGATTCTATTGATAATTATGCGTTGACTTTGATGAGAATAACTACATAATAAGTGAGCTTGCAGTGCGCGTGATAGTGCCGAGTATCATATTTAGATTAAATTGATACTTTAGAGAAATTGAGAAAATTCATGAGAACTTACTCAGCAAAACCTGCCGACGTGCAGAGAAAGTGGTTTGTCATCGACGCTGATGGCGTTGTTCTTGGTCGCATGGCCGCGATTGTGGCTCAAATTCTGCGAGGCAAGCATAAAACCATCTACACGCCTCATATAGACACCGGAGATCATGTGGTGATCGTGAATGCTGAAAAAGTTAAGCTCACAGGCCGTAAAGCTGATCAGCGTATTTTTTATTGGCATTCAGGGCACCCTGGCGGACTGAAAGAGCATACGCCTCGCCGGACATTGGCAGGACGATTCCCCGAGCGCGTTGTTAAACGCGCGATAGAACGCATGATGCCAAAGGATAGTCCTCTATCGCGTGCGCAGCTAAAAAAATTGAAAGTGTATGCGGGAGCGGAACACCCCCACGAGGCTCAAAGTCCAGAAGTGATGGACCTCGGAAGCCGAAACCGCAAGAATAAGCCTTAATATCAGGATAATTTTAATGGCCGAAGAAACACAGTCATTAGCAGATGCTAAGATAATGGTTGACGCAGCAGCAGCTCCGAAAGTTGAGCCAAAGCGCGATGTACAGGGACGTTCTTACGCAACTGGTAAGCGTAAAGATGCGGTCGCTCGAGTGTGGGTCAAACCTGGAAAAGGACGCATCTTGGTTAATAACAGAGAATTCGAGAACTATTTTGTTCGCCCAGTTCTTAGAATGATCATCAATCAACCCTTTACTGTGACAAATCGTGCTGGGGAATTCGACGTGGTCTGTACGGTGTCGGGTGGTGGTTTGTCTGGACAGGCCGGTGCGGTCCGTCATGGTATATCTAAGGCGCTTACGTACTATGAGCCGGAGCTTCGCCCTGTCTTGAAGGCTGGAGGATTCTTAACTCGTGACTCTCGAGTAGTTGAGCGTAAGAAGTATGGTCGTAAGAAGGCGCGCCGTAGCTTCCAGTTTTCGAAACGCTAAAACTCGGAGCATATGCTTTTTAGAAAGAGCGCTTCGGGTAACCGAGGTGCTTTTTTTTTGTTTTCCAAAGCTAGGAGTGGAAAATGAGACCAACCATATTCATTGATGGCGAAGCAGGCACAACTGGCCTTCAGATCCGACAAAGGCTTGAGTTACGAAGCGATATTGAGCTTGTCACAATTGATCCGGAGAAACGTAAAGACCAAGTTGCTAGGTCAAATCTTTTGAACGGCGCTGATATAGTTGTACTTTGTTTGCCGGATAATGCGGCGCGTGAATCTGTAGGCCTGATCACCAATCCTGCAGTCAAAGTACTTGACGCCTCCTCTGAACACCGGACAACAGAAGGCTGGACTTTTGGTTTTCCTGAAATGTCGCCTGTGCAGCGGACGGAGATAGCTAAATCCAAACGAGTTAGCAATCCGGGCTGTTGGTCAACAGGGGTAATTGCATTGCTAAGGCCTTTGGTGAATGCGGGTGTGCTCAGCGCGGACTACCCTGTATCGGTCTCAGGCTTTAGCGGGTACTCCGGGGGCGGAAACTCCATGATTGCTGAGTTTGAAGATGAAACAAATAGTGCTTATACCGATGTGCCATGCCGAATTTACGGGCTGGAGATGCAGCATAAGCATTTACCCGAAATTCAAAAGTATGCTGGGTTGAGAGAGCCACCGTTATTTGCACCTTCTGTAGGTCGTTACCGGCAGGGCATGATCGTTGATGTGCCAATATCACTTTCACGGCTTGTCGCAAGAGTGTCACCTGCTGATATTCATGCAACTTTGTTGAAAGCTTATGAGGGTCAGTCTTTTGTGCAAGTTATTCCACAGAAACAATCAGTAGGCCTGAAATTCTTGGCACCCGAGGGGCTTAACGGGACCAACGATTTGCACATTTATGTTTTTGGCACTTCAGCTAGTCGGCACGTTCGGTTGGTTGCATTACTTGACAATCTTGGTAAAGGTGCTTCTGGCCAGGCTGTGCAAAATCTAAATATCATGATGGGGTTGCCGGATGGCACAGGCCTTGAAAGTTAGTTTTAGGTACTAAGAGGAGAATTATGTCAGGCCCTTTGATTATTCCCTGGCAAGGGATTATGCCGAAAATTGCAAAAGACGCTTTTATAGCGCCCAATGCCACTATCATTGGTGATGTGGTCATCGGTTCTAGGTCTAGCATTTGGTTCAATTGTGTTCTGCGCGGGGATGTTAATGCAATTCGAGTAGGTGAACGGACTAATATTCAAGATGGAACGATTATTCATGTAGATAGTGGTACTGAAGCCAATAAAGCAGGTTATTCTACTTTCATAGGTGATGATATTCTGATTGGTCATAATGCCATGATCCACGGCAGTACAATTGAGAGTGGGGGTTTTGTTGGAATGTGCTCTACACTGTTAGATGGGGTACATGTAGAGAGCGAGTCTATGGTTGCGGCCGGCGCTTTAGTAGGTCCAGGCAAGCGTGTGTTACGCCACCAATTATGGGGAGGGGTCCCGGCCAAATATTTGCGCGATATGAAACCTGAAGAGATTAACTACGCTCCTGATGGTGTTGCTCACTACGTTAGACTTGCTGAAGGCTATCGCGCTTACTTCATAGAGAACCCAGCGTAGAGGCACAGATCCGTACAAGTATTTATTATTTATGTCAGATGTAGCTAGATTATTTTTCTACTAATCAAGCAGGAAGGGGGCATCGTGCACTCGTGGATACTCTTAGCCCTAATAGTTTATGCATTTCAGCCTGTGGTTGCTGCTGAATACTGCCCCCATGGCCAACTCGACCCGCGTTACTGCGATATAAATGGCGATATGGTGGCTGATACTCCAGGTCAGTCTGACCAATGGACTGACCCTGGGACTATTATATTTTCTTACACACCACTAGAGGATCCGTCCGTATACGCTGGAGTTTGGGATGGTTTTCTTAAGCATTTGGAAGAGGCGACAGGTCGTCGCGTCCGTTTCTTTCAAGTTCAGTCGTATGCAGCCCAATTGGAGGCTCTGCGTTCAGGACGGCTACATGTGGCAGGAGTCAACACTGGTAGCAATCCCATCGCCGTGAACTGCGCCGGATTCGTGCCATTTACTATGATGGCGGCTGCTGACGGCACGTCCGGGTACGAGATGGAAATTATTGTTCCAGCGAATTCTTCTATTCAAACGCCGAAAGACCTCAGAGGAAAGACTATTGCGTTCAGTGCGCCAACTTCAAATTCTGGGTTTAAGGCACCTTCAGCTATTCTTAAATCCGAATATGGGCTCGAGGCTAGCAAGGATTATAAGGTAGTTTTTTCTGGCAAGCATGACAATTCTATTCTTGGTGCGGTAAATAGTGACTACGATGCTGCTGCTATTGCTAATTCAGTTCTTAGTCGTATGATTGATAGGAGTGTATTCGATCCGGTGAGAATCCGATCTATTTATAAGTCTGAGACATTTCCAACCACAGCTTATGGGTATGCACATAATTTACACCCAGAGCTGGCTGATAAAATTAAGAAAGCATTCTTTACGTACACCTGGGCGGGGTCCTCCCTGAAACAGGAATTTTCTGATTACGACAAGTTCGTACCCATCTCCTATAAGTCCGATTGGAGTATTATTCGCAAAATTGATGATGCGATGGGTGTGGAATACGATTGCCGTTGACCGGTGCTACCTATCTTAGCCACAGTATCTTATGCCTGAACTTCAAATAGAAAATTTGGTCATGCGCTACGGTAGCAAAGTAGCTCTGAATGGAGTGAATCTTCATGTGGGTGAGGGAAACGTTCTCGCATTGATCGGTCCCTCGGGTGCGGGCAAGAGCACTCTAATCCGTTGTGTTAATAGATTGGTTGAACCTTCTGGCGGTCGTATTCATCTTGGTTCTTCAGAGATAACCGTCCTTGGGTCAACGAAATTACGTCACGCACGGCGACATATCGGCATGATCTTCCAAGAATTTGCACTCGTGGATCGACTCACAGTCATGGAAAATGTTCTTTCGGGTCGTTTGGGCTATGTAGGCTTTTGGCGGAGTTGGTTTAGACGTTTTCCACAGCGAGATATTGATCTCGCGTTTTCTTTACTTGAACGAGTAGGGTTAACTAGTTTTATTGATCAGCGTGCGGATCAATTGTCTGGCGGCCAACGTCAGCGAGTTGGAATTGCGCGAGCACTAATGCAAGAACCTGAGCTTCTCTTAGTTGATGAGCCGACTGCGAGTCTTGATCCAAAAACAGCCCGTCAAATCATGCGCTTGATTTTAGATTTATGTTCTGAGCGCAATCTTACAGCAGTAATCAATATACATGATGTGCCCCTGGCTAAATTATTTGTGCCGCGCATAGTCGGTTTAAAAGATGGTGTTGTTGTTTTTGATGGTACACCCGATCAGCTGACATCAGATGTTCTTACACTTATTTACGGCGAGGAAGATTGGGAAGCAACTACCAATACGGGTTCTACAGAAACCCCACACTCTGGCAGCAAGAAAATAAATCATGACAAGGTTTCAGGAGGCTATTGATGGGTAGTGCCAGGTTTACTGCTCAGCGATCTTGGAGACCGCCTCCGTTCATCCGTAATGCAAATCTTCGATTTATTCTAATTGCGGGTACGATCTTGTATTTATTCTTTGCCTTGAGTTCAATTGAGGTTAATTGGACACGTGTCCTTGAAGGCGGACCGCGCGCAACACGTTTTATCCTTGCATTCTTTCCACCTGATTTTATTTCACGAGGAAGTGCGATATTCGGTGGGGTATTGGAGAGTCTATGGATGACTGTTGCTGCAACCGCGGTAGGAGTATTCTTAGCGGTGCCCTTAGCCCTGGGAGGAGCATCCAACCTAGCCCCGTGGCCTGTCTATTTAATCTGCAGATCTATCATGGCAGTAACCCGGACGTTCCCCGAAATACTTGTTGCTATATTTTTTGTGAAGCTTTTTGGGTTTGGTACTTTTGCAGGTTTTCTAACGCTGACATTTGCAACAGTTGGATTTAACGCCAAGTTACTAGCTGAAGATATTGAATCCATCAACCCAAGTTCAGCAGAAGCTGTACGTGCGACTGGGGCGGGATGGTTCTCGTGGTTGGCCTACGGAATTCAGCCTCAAGTTCTGCCACGCGCTATTGGCCTTGCGATTTATAGATTAGATATAAATTTCCGGGAATCTGCAATTATAGGCATCGTTGGTGCCGGCGGTATTGGGGCAACCTTAACAACAGCATTTGATAGATACGAGTACGAAAGCTCAGCTGCTATTCTTATCGTTATAATTACCATCGTTATGATAACCGAACTTACTTCAGGTCGCATTCGCCAATGGGTCAAATAATGTTGGATGTGAAAACACACGAACGAAAAGTCTGGCGGAAAAGGTCGGGGCTTGCCAGTATTCTTGTTTGGATGGGCTGGCTAATTGGCCTAGCTGCCGTCGTTGTATGTTTTCAAAAAATAGCGGCTCAAACCGAATGGTTTTTTGTTATTGATTCACCCAAGCAAGGAGCAGATATCTTGGCACGAATGTTTCCGCCAGAATGGTCTTACGGAAATAAATTACTACGTCCAATATGGGATACCTTGACTATTGCAACGCTGGGGACGTTTATTGCCGTTGTGATTGCATTGCCATTAGCATTTCTTGCTGCGCGCAATACCTCACCGCACGGCATCATTCGGATTGCAGCATTATTTATTATTGTATCGTCGCGCTCCATAAATTCTATCATTTGGGCATTAGTCTTGGTTGCTATTGTTGGTCCGGGCGTGCTTGCTGGTATTATTGCAATTGCTTTTCGCTCAGTTGGATTCGTTGCGAAGCTACTTTATGAGGCCTTGGAAGAAAGTAATGCTAAACCTGCTGAGGCGATTGCCTCTACTGGTGCCCCTATGCTTCAAATAGTCAGCTTTGGAATCTGGCCCCAGGTCATGCCCGCTTTCGCAGGTATATCGGTGTTCCGATGGGATATAAATATTCGTGAGGCTACTATATTAGGCCTTGTAGGAGCTGGCGGTATTGGTCTTGAACTAAATGCCTCAATCAATGCTTTAGAATGGAGCCGAGTTTCTGTGATACTGCTTCTGATTTTTCTAGCTGTAATCTTGGCAGAATCCGTTTCAGCCCGTGTCCGAAGGGCTGTTACATAATTGGAATAGTTATATTGCTCTGAATATATACATAATATAATTATAATATCCTTATATAGACGACATATTATTTTAATCGTTATTGCATCAAAGATATAATTAAACAGTTTTGTATCATCGAGCGCAATGTACTTTTGTCTTCCGCTGGTAATTTAACAGCTGCCGTAGTACCTCAGCGCCGTAATGTACCTAGCCCTAAATTGTGAGTAAACGATGTCCAAAGCTCTAAAGTCCTCCCGTATTTCTGTGCCAGATATACGCGCACGCAAGGGAGGCGAAAAGATTGTCATGTTAACAGCCTATACGGCGACAATGGCGGATATTATTGATCCGCATGTAGATGTGATTCTTGTAGGTGATACGGTTGGGATGGTGCACCACGGTTTACCTAGTACTGTTGGTGTGACTTTAGAGATGATGATTATGCATGGCCAGTCGGTAATGCGCGGTGCCTCTAATGCGCTGGTCGTCGTTGATATGCCATTTGGCACTTACGAGAGTAGTCCTCAGAAAGCATTTGATTCCGCGGCGCGCTTAATGTCGGAGACCGGATGTCAAGCTATTAAAGTTGAAGCATGCGCAGGTATTTCTGAGACGGTGGCTTTTCTCTCTGGTCGGGGCATACCGGTCATGGGGCATATCGGTTTGCGCCCTCAAGCTGTCAACCTGGACGGTGGCTTTAAGACCAAAGGCCGCACAACAGAAGAGCGCACTCGTGTGCTTTCCGAGGCGCGAGAAGTGGCTGAGGCAGGGGCATTCTCCATCGTTGTGGAAGGCGTGGCTAGCGATTTAGCTGACGAGATAACTAAAGAGGTATCGGTGCCGACCATTGGCATAGGCGCTTCAGCAAACTGCGACGGCCAAATTTTGGTCACGCCTGATATGATTGGTATGTTCGAGTGGACACCAAAATTTGTGCGACGCTATGCTGATCTAAGGACAACTATCTCACGGGGTATTGCTGAATACGCTAAGGATGTACGCTCTGGCCAGTTTCCAGGGCCTGCGGAGGTTTATACTCTCAAGGCTAATTAAATCGTACCTTATGATGCTCGCGCTTTTTCTTAGTTTGCAGGTTGGTTCTCAACCATTTTAGCATGTTATCACCAGTCATGCGAGCGGGTACAAGTTTTCAGAAATTGGTTCTAATCATGCATTCCACTGGATCCGCTATGACCAGTTGATCTCCTGAGCCGTGCAGGGCTACTTGCTCATTTGTTTCGTTAGTCCGGTAGCAATACCATTTTTGCGCTGGATGGATTAACAAATCCTGCGATAGATCCTGAACCCGTTAGGACGAATTTTTTTGGAAATTAGTATTTTAATCCGTAAGTAGTAACTTAGTATTGTATTATAATATTTTGTAAAAATCATAATAAGGTGGTTTATGTGACTCTACTGGCAGAAGGTAAAATACGAGCGCTAAAAGCGTCATCAAATTTTGCTGTGGCAATACTCATTTTCTCATTGCCGCTAGGCGGTTGCACTAGTGTAGGCAATACGTTGGGTGGCCTTTTCGGCGGCGATGAGGCTTCAGAGGAGTCTCAGGGCCCAGCAGAGGCATCGGGTTTTGTTTTTGGGGGAGATTCGGAGACTCGACCCCGTTTTTCAGTGACTGATGAAGCAGGACAAGCTGCACCCAATCTTAATACGGTTCCTTCGACAGCTCCGAATGTTTCGCCCCAATCGGAGCGAGATCGAGCCCTTTCAGGACTTATTGCTGATCGCGCGAATGCTCGCCATTCCAATCAAAGCCCACGAAGTATGCCCGTGGCGGTGAGGCCACTTGAAACCCGAGCTGGCCAATCGGAAAGTGAAGTTTTAGCCCCGTCGGTGTCAAATGTAGCTCCTCTGGACCCGGTGTCCAGGCTCTCTGACGCGGCTCCAACTCGGCCAGTAGAGGCAGTGGGAGTAGATTCCATTGATACGGCTTCTGTGCCAGCTGATACGGCTTCTGTGCCAGCTGATACGGCTACTGTGCCAGTATCTACTACTCAACTGGTAGCTGGCCCAGGATCTCAACCAATCAATCTGCCGTCACGCAACATAGCAGGCAATGGACCTAATGCGCAGCAGACTGAAGAATATAATAATTTCAATAGCTTATCTGACTTTGATCAGAGTGCTTTTGGTGTTTCAAGTCAGGTTGCCTCTTTTCCCTCTGTAGGCAGAGGGTTGACGTCGCAGGACCGCAAGGTACTGCAGGAATTAGCTACCTTGCGTGATGATGTGCAAGGTGTCCTTAGGGTCATAGGTCGCGGCGGACCATCATCGGTGGCATTAGCAGTGCGTGTCGCGGAAGCCTTGAGGACGCTGGGGGTGCCTGCTGATAGTCTATATGTTGGTGCAGATTCCACGAGTGGTCCTGTCGAGGTGTTTTTGGACTACTGAATCTCAAGGCGGCCTTAATCTGGCTCCTAAGTTCCTATATCGGATACAGTACCTTGTTATCATGTCATTGTAGAATTTTTCCTTCTGCCGCATAAAAAGGGTGGGAGATTAGGGAATAATTATTCCTTCCCGTAGCATTATTTCTTCCCGTTTCATAAGGCCTAACCAATGCATACTGAGTTTCATCGTATCAAGCGCCTGCCGCCATACGTCTTCTCTGAAGTTAATACGATGAAGGCGCGAGCACGCGCGTCTGGCGAAGATATTATTGACCTTGGTATGGGTAATCCTGACCTACCGACACCACAGCATATTGTCGAGAAGTTGTGTGAAGCTGCGCAAGATCCGAAGGCTCATCGCTACTCTGCGTCTCAGGGTATTCGTGGATTGCGCAAAGCTTTTGTGGGCTATTACCAGCGGCGCTTCGGTGTAAGCTTGGACATAGATAAAGAAGTTTGCGTCACTCTTGGCTCCAAGGAGGGCCTGGCTAATTTAGCCTCGGCTATCACTAGTCCTGGTGATCTTATACTTTCGCCCAATCCGTCATATCCAATTCATCCCTTTGGTTTCATCATTGCCGATGGAACTGTTCGTTCATTACCATGTGATCCTAATGTTGAGTTTTTAGAGGCGCTGGAAATGTCGGTTCGTAATTCGACGCCTAAGCCAGTTGCCCTCATTCTCAATTACCCATCCAATCCGACAGCAAAAGTAGCGAGCCTGGATTTCTACGGACAGGTAGTAGATTTTTGCCGTTTCCACGGTATCTATATTCTCTCTGACTTAGCCTATGCAGAAATTTATTTTGATATCGACCCGCCGCCATCGATTCTACAAGTACCAAGGGCTAAGGATGTTGCCGTAGAATTTACCTCTATGAGCAAAACTTATAGCATGCCGGGCTGGCGAGTGGGTTTTGCTGCGGGCAATAGCATTCTGATGAATGCTCTAGTTAGGATTAAATCTTATTTAGATTATGGTGCGTTTACACCGGTTCAAGTAGCAGCCGCGAGTGCACTTAATGGCTCTCAAGCTTGCGTGGCTGAGACGCGTCGAATATACCGCGACCGCCGTGATGTGCTAATTGAAGGTCTTGAGCAAGCTGGTTGGTCTATTCCTAGGCCACAGGCCTCGATGTTTGCGTGGGCGCCAATTCCTCCGCCTTTTGAACATCTCGGCGCTTTAGAGTTTTCGAAATTGTTATTGACCCAAGCCAAAGTTGCTGTGTCGCCAGGTACTGGTTTTGGTGAGAACGGGGAAGGTTTTGTTCGTATTGCGTTGGTCGAAAATAAGCATCGGATTCGTCAAGCGGTGCGTAATATTCGAATATTTTTTGCTAGTTCTGGAGTGGCGCTGGAAGATGCAGAAAAGCCGCGAGTAGTGTCGTCATGAACAGTAACCATTTAAAAATTGGCATTGCAGGCCTTGGAACAGTAGGAGTGGGCACTTTCAAGCTGTTACAGGCTAATAGTGATATACTCAATCAGCGGTGTGGGCGCCGACTTGAGGTAACCAGCGTTTCTGCATTAAGGCGGGAAAAAAATCGGGGTATTGATCTGGATGGGGTCACTTGGTTTAAAGATGGTGTTGATTTGGCGACGAAGGCAGACGTAGATATCGTCGTAGAAGTCATAGGTGGTGCTGATGGCAGCGCCCGTAAAACAGTTGAATCAGCCTTAAGACTTGGGCGTCACGTCGTGACAGCCAACAAGGCCCTTCTTGCGAATTCTGGCGTGGAACTCGCTGTAATGGCAGAAGAATCTGGGGTAAGCCTTAGCTACGAAGCTGCTGTTGCTGGTGGCGTGCCAATTATCAAGGCTCTTCGCGAGAGTCTTGCAGGTAATTCTATCAAGCGGATCACCGGAATACTCAACGGTACTTGCAACTATATTCTATCTACCATGCGTACAACAGGGCAAGACTTTGAGGATGTGTTGGAAAGAGCGCAAGCCCTTGGCTATGCTGAAGCCGACCCCAGCTTTGATGTTGGTGGTGTGGATACCGCGCATAAGTTAGCAATTCTAGCGAGTGTGGCTTTTGGTACAGCTATTGACATAAATGCTGTACACGTCGAAGGCATTAGCAATATTTCGACTTTAGATATCAAGTACGCCGATGAATTTGGCTACCGTATTAAGTTGTTGGGCCTTGCTGAACGTTTGAGTGGAGAATCGGGTGAGGGCATCGTACAGCGAGTTTATCCATGTCTAATCCGACCAGAACATCCTTTGGCAACTGTAGAGAACGTTTTTAATGCTGTAGTAGCTGAAGGTGATTTTGTCGGAAAGTCGATTTATGAGGGGCGCGGTGCAGGTGCGGGACCAACCGCATCAGCTATCGTTTCTGATATAGTTGATATTGCCCTTGGGCGCCATGCGCCTGTTTTTGGGGTTCCAGTTCGCAACCTAGAAGTCCCGGGGGAGGTGCCTGTAGATCAGCATTTTGGTGAGTACTACGTTAGGCTTCTCGTAGTTGACCGTCCTGGCGTATTTGCAGACATCGCTTCAGCATTTCGTGATGAATCCGTTTCAATGGAGTCAGTCTTGCAGCGTGGTAGAAACGAAAACGCAAACGTAAATGTAGTTATCATCACTCACGAAACTCATGAATCTAATGTAGTTCGTGCCCTCAACCGATTGCAGGCGAACGAGTCACTAGTTGAGCCCCCTCATATGATGCGTATTGAGAAAACAGAATGTTCCTAATTAAGCCTGCGGCAAGTTATGCTCTAGCATCGTGATAAGTCGGCGTTTCATCGGCAAAACCCATTCCTCCTTGAGCTTCGGCGAGAGAAGACCGGCATCTTCCAGTTCATCACATAATTTCATTTGATGGGCAGCATCGAATAAGTCCATCTGACTAGAGAACTTTCCGTCACCCCCATATGTTATGAAGGACACGCCGTGAGTTTCATAGTGGCTGCCGTCCTTTCTTTTTCCAGGTCCTCTGTTGAGCCAACGGCTTATTATCTGATCACCATTAATAGCATAACTAATAATTGGAAAACTCCATCCTTCCCAGCCGGAACCTACATCCATATCACGGCCATAGTGGGTGGTTCTAATTTCTTCTCGACCGTTGGCGACCACAAGCATAGCACCAGCATATGGGCAAGTATAAACGCAGTCTTCGTGATAAAACTCATCAGCTAACCAAGACCATGAATTTCTCCGCTCGCATTCTTTGAATGCTTCGGCAAGCCGGCGGATTGAGTCTTCTACTTCTTCATGTGGGTAGGGCATAGTTCTTTCCTCACTTCTCATATGCTTCATCGATGTTTGGTAAGAATATCTGCATACCCTCTGGCGCAGTAATTTTAGTTCTATCCCAGAAGGCTTTTGCTGTAGTGATCTTGCCATCATCATTAACTTGGAAGTAGTCGATAATAGACATATCAAGGCCTTGGTTTAAATTGGGTATTCGCACCTGCATGGTAAATCTCAAAATACCCTCATTGCCACAGGTAATAATTTCATGCACTACGGGAGTAAGCTGCCGAGCCGAGTCTTGGTGAGAGAAGTCCCAAAACTTTTCTACTCCCTTTAATCCTTTAAAGGGTGGAGTGCCCACAGGGTCGTGCCAGATAGCATCTTCAGCGAAAATTGATAAGAGAAGCTCTTTATCTCCAGTCGCCCAGGCCTTGGCGTATGCTTCAATCGTTTCATGTGTTTTTTCTGATGAGGTCATGGGTTTTCTCTTTGGTCTTTAATATTTTAGCCTTCTGAGATTAGATACCCACCACTTACCGTAAGGCATTCACCCGTGATGAAGCTGGCAGAAGGGCTGGTTAGGAATAAGACGGGAGGTGCGATGTCTTCAGGTAGTCCCCAGCGACCTAGAGCGATGCGTGCGGCCGTGGAGGGGCCGTATTCTGGGCTGTCAGCATAGACTTCAGTCATGCGCGTGCGCACCGGTCCTGGTGCTACGGCATTTACCCGAATATTTTCAGACGCGTAAGTAGTTGCTAGGCTTTTTGTGAGCATATGAAGTCCAGCCTTGGCAGCCCCGTATCCTGGAAAAGATGAGCTTCCAAAGAATGACATGCTGGACAGAATGTTGATGACCGACGCGCCACCGGGCATCGTGCTGCGTGCGAGTGCAGGTTTAAGTGCTGTAGTAAGCATTTCAGTTCCAATTAGATTACTTTGTACAGCATTAGCAAATTCTTCCGGCACGGTAGTGCCGCCTGCATTATTTATGAGGATGTCAAGTCGAGGGAGGTGAGATGCAATTATTTCCACATCCCTGAGAGAGGAGAGATTAAATTGGATATATTTTGATCTTTGTGGTGGGCTAGGTGTGTAAGCTTTTATGCTGTCGTTGGTGCCAGAAATCGTCACATTTGCACCGGCAGCGAGGTATGCGTGGGCTATGGCGGCGCCGATACCAGACGTTCCGCCGGTTACAAGGACGTTCCGACCTGTGAAGTTAAATTTTATAATATCTTGGTTTGGAGATTCAGTCATATACGCCTAGCCGAGAACCTGCCCGCCATCAACAGACAACGCGATTCCGGTTACTTGCTGAGCGTCACGTGAAGCCAAATATGCAACGGCGGCAGCTACATCTTCCGGTTCGGCCATATCGCCAAGCTTTGGCCAATGGCGCATGAGCATCTCTTTATCAACGTCATCAGGTATAGGATTATCCCGAGTCATTGGAGTCTTAACACCACCAGGGCATACTGCATTCACGCGCACGCCCTTTGAGGCATATTCGACTGCTAATGACTTAGTAATCGCTATCACGCCGGATTTTGCCGCGCAGTAGGCTGTTGTATAGGCGAGACCCATCAGTCCTGAAGCGGAGCTCATGTTGACAATATTTCCTTTGCTCTCGACTAGATGGGGAATAGCGTGGCGGCAGATGTAGAAGACGCTGCTAAGATTTATATTTATCATACGCTCCCAGCGCGCGTCTGAGAAATCCGCCAAAGGCCCCCAATCCATGATTCCAGCAATATTGCATAAAATGTCGAGTTTGCCCCTAGCTATAATGGCCTCGTCAATCATGCTCCTGCATGAGTTAGCGTCGCTTGCATCAAAAGCTATAGCCATTGTCTTTACATTCTGTTTTTGCGCGATTTCATCGGCAGTTATCTTGGCTCCATCGAAATTTATATCAGCCAACACCAGCGTCGCGCCTTCCGCACCGAGACGTTCAGAAGTCGCTTTACCGATACCTGATGCGGCGCCAGTTATTACTGCAGATTTTCCCTCTAATCTTCTACCAATCATTCCATCTCCCGCATCATTAGATATAGTGGCTTAAGATATACAGCATTATTAATAAGCGATACGAAGTATCTTATATTATAAGTGAGCGCATTGAATTATCCTAAAAGTTTGATTTCCCAGTGTAGTTGTCTAGATGAATGACAATAATACCATTACTGCACGTTTACGCAGGCTGATCGCTGTTAGTATCGTTGTTAGCGGTGGTGCGCTCATGGCGGTTATTTTTACTGCGATCGCACCAGTACTCTCTTCAATCGGTTTACACTTTGGAGGAGGTGCAGGTGGTGACTTCATTGCGCAGCTCGTAATGACAGTGCCTGCGGTTGGAATTATCGTAGGGGCCCCTGCTGTAGGATTTGCGATTGAGAAATTCGGTGCTCGTCGTATTTTTTTTACAGCTTTGATTGTCTTTGGATGCGCTGGGTCGGCGGGTCTAGTGACTGAGCAAGCATGGGCCCTACTTACTTCTCGTTTCATTCTTGGTGTGGCCGGAGCGGGTGTATCTACATCGACGACAGCTTTGATTGGTGAATGGTTTGAGGGTTCTGCTCGCAGCAGAATGCTAGGGTATTGGAGCTCTTTGGGTGCAGTAGGTGGTGTCACGGCAGTCTTGTTGTCTGGGGCGATTGGTGAATCTGGGGGATGGCAGGCGCCCTTTGCGATACATCTCATTGCATTTGTTGCACTTGCATTCGCGCTTTACTCAATTCGACCCGGATCTCCAGCCACAATTTCTACACCTGAAACTATGAACGCCGTCACTGGAAACGGTTCAATACTATCCTTATGGCCGATATATGCGCTTATGATCCCACTTTATGTCGGTGTGTTTATGACAGGCGTACAATTATCATTTTTGATCGCAGCTAACGGAATCAATAGTCCAGCAGAACAATCGTGGATCATCAGTATGGCTTCGGTTGGGAGCGCTATTGGAGCGTTCTTTTTTGGATGGATTATATCTTGGCTTGGTCGCCGTCGGACTTTCATTTTGTTTGTTTCTATGATGGGAATTGCAAACATCTTCATGGGCACGGTCGATGACCCTTTACTAGTGGCCATTGGCGCCGCTTTCAACGGTATGGGGGGCGGTATTAGCAATCCATTTTTTGCGAGCCTAATTCTTGAGCGTGCACCTATAGAAATTCGCGGCCGAGCACTTGGCTTTATGTATACAGTCTGGTTCGGTGGAGAGTTTATCAATCCACTTATTGTTACTCCGCTTCGAATGATTTCGAGTCTTCATGGAGCATTCGTGATTATTGGGTCTGTGTTATTACTAATTGCAATCATTTTTGCGCTGAGACGCAAGACGATGGTTTCTTAAATGAGTAGGGACGACCAATTAAGAGGGCGCTGCCAGTCATTATTCAAGGCTATGCTCTTGGCGCTTGGCTCGCAAAATTATAGCCTTTTTCAATCTTTCTTAGACGAGAGTATTGTTTGTGAATGGCCTTATCAACCAATGCCTGGATATCCTAAGAAAATGGGCGGAGCTGTTCACATACGGAAGAGTTTTGAGCGAGATATGGAGTTTTTTACGCCCTATAGCTATACGATCAAAAAGTTTTATGAGCTTTCTGATCCTGAGGTAGTGGTCGCTGAGTATGAATCAGACTGCAAATACTTACCGCGTAATTTGCCTTACCGAAATTCCTACCTTGGCATCATTACCTTCCGATCCGGTAAGATTGTACATTGGAAGGAATATGTGAATCCGTTACCGATTTTGAATGTGGTTGGGGCAGATCAAACGTGGTCAGAAAAATCAGGTGTTATACATGAAGATCGTTCGGATACGTAAATATGCGAACATTTGCTCATCTCCTTTCCCCCGGAAAAATTGGCAACCTTGAGCTTCGTAACCGTATTTTTATGTCGCCTATGGGATCCAACCTTGCCGATGAAGATGGGATGGTTGGACATCGTTTGCGCGCTTACTACACTGAAAGAGCAAAAGGCGGGGCAGCTTTGATTACTATGGGGTCTGTATCTATTGGGTATCCCGATGGCTCCAGTAATTGGCGACAAGAGGCTATTTCTGAAGAACGTCACATTCCGGGGATTAGAGCTTTAGCTGAAGATGTACACAATGCGGGAGCGAAGCTTGCAGTTCAGCTGGTTCATGCGGGTCTAGTAGCGATGAACGACATGCTGCATAGTCGGCCAGTTTGGACGCCTTCCATTCCCAAATCTACCAAAGAAGATGGCGATATGATGGAAGGATTTTTGTCCGATGAATTAGAAATATTCTCTGCACCATTTCAACAAATGGGCCCGCCTCAGTACAAGGTGATGAGTTCACAGGATATCGAGCAATTGGTGCAAATGTTCGCAAGCGCTGCCGGGCGTGCCAAGCGCTCAGGAGTAGATGCGGTCGAGATTCATGGTGGGCATGGTTATATAATTTCCACTTTTTTATCCCCGGCTTACAACCAACGGACTGATAAATATGGCGGGCCGATCGAAAATAGGGCGCGATTATTAGTAGATATTGTGAAAGGTGTGAGATCTGAAGTCGGTTCTGATTTTCCCGTTTGGGCGAGAATAGACTCCCAAGAATATCTTATGGATGACGGTATTACTTTGGAAGATGCTAAGGTAGCTGCTTATCTAGGGCAGGAGGCGGGTTTAGATGCTATTCACGTCTCAGCACATGGTCATACTGGAAAAGGAGGGACCTTTACCTCGGGTCACGCTACCCATACGCCTAGCGGATTTGTGAAAAATGCTGCTGCTATTCGTTCTGTGCTGAAAATACCTGTAATTACAGCTGGAAGAATCGAACCGCACCTTGCCGACCGCTACATCGCTGAAGGTAAATGTGATTTTATAGCGATGGGACGTAAGCTTTTAGCAGACCCACATTTACCAAATAAATTAAGTGCAGGTCGCGCTAAAGATATCCGTCCGTGCATTTATTGTTATACTTGTATCAGCCAAATATTCTTTAATCGATCGGTCGTCTGCGCAGTTAACCCTGTCACTGGATTTGAGCAGACAGTATCAGATATTACTACCTCTCAGAAAAAACGCATCGTTGTGGTTGGTGGTGGTCCTGGTGGAATGGAAACGGCGCGTTACCTGTCATCGCGTGGTCATAAAGTCACACTGATTGAACAATCCGGACGATTAGGTGGAGCTGCCAAGTTTGCATCAATCCTGTATAAACCTAACCAACAATTGGTTTCTTGGTTGAAATCACAAATAGAATCATCGAATGTCGATGTGCGATTAAATACAAGAGGTACGTCATCTCTTATCAATTCTTTGAAACCTGACGCTGTTGTTGTTGCCACTGGGGCAGTCCACGCCTCACCAAATATTCCTGGTGTTGATCGCCCAAATGTATTTTGCGGTGATGATATTTTTAGTCTTGTATCAGGGCAGGGTTTGGACCGGATTAGTGATTATAAGGTTGGTACCGCTACTCGAATAGCTTTGAAGGTAGGCTCAATTACTCGCCTCACTAGTATCCCTAGTTTTGTAAGAGCGGTGAGCCGTATATGGATGCCACTAGGCCTCCGGGTTGTTATTATTGGGGGAGATCTTGTTGGTTTGGAGCTAGCTGAATTTTTGGCCAATCGCAACCGTGAGGTGACAGTAATAGACTCAGTTTCCAAAATGGGGGGCGGACTTCAGGTGGTTAGGCGGTGGCGTGTTTTCATGGATCTAGCGGCATTGGGTGTTACGCTATTGCCGGATTCTCGTGATGTCGTCATTGGAGATGGAACTGTGAGTTACATAAACTTGAACGGACAAACTCGCTCATTGCACGCTGACTCGGTAATTGTGGCTAAAGGAGCTGAGGCCGAGCTATCGCTCTACGAAAATCTTAAGAATTCTGGATTCAATACGTATTCTGTTGGCGATTGTAGTGGTGTGGGATATCTCAACAAAACCTTCTTGGAGGCGGCCCAGGCAGCCAGTAATATTGAGAAATCCTGATGATTCTTAGGCATTGGATTTGCTGGGTTGCCATAGCGGATCCCGCACTTCAATATCTTCGCCTCAGCTGATCACAGTCATATTGCAATCACGAGGCTACATCATATGTCCCTTAAACTTGATAGCTCTTTCTCAAATGTTTTGGAGCGCAATTTGGCGCTAGAGGCTGTTCGCGTCTCAGAGGCTGCAGCGCTTTCAGCTTCACGGCTGATGGGCCGTGGTGATGAAAAGGCTGCAGATCAGGCGGCTGTGGATGCCATGCGTCAGGCGCTTAATAGTCTTAATATAGATGGAACGGTAGTTATTGGGGAGGGAGAACGTGATGAAGCCCCGATGTTGTACATAGGGGAAAAGGTTGGTTCTGGTGAGGGGCCAAAAGTTGATATCGCTCTAGACCCCCTAGAGGGCACCACAATCACCGCTAAGGGTGGGGCAAATGCGTTGGCTGTAATTGCAATGGCTGAATCTGGAAATTTTCTGAATGCTCCTGATGTTTACATGGACAAGATTGCGGTTGGTCCCGACGTTCCTAAAGGTGTCGTCGATTTGGATAATTCACCTGAGGACAACCTAAAAAATTTGGCGGAAGCCAAAAAGTGTGATGTTGAAGACCTTGTAATTTGTATTCTTGATCGTCCCCGTCACGGGGATCTGATTTCTAAAGTCCGTGCTGCAGGTGCCAGAATCATGTTGATCACAGATGGTGATGTTTCCGGTGTGATTGCAACATCTCAGCCAGAATCTGGCGTATCTATGTACATTGGCTCCGGTGGGGCGCCAGAGGGTGTGTTGGCTGCAGCTGCACTCAGATGTATCGGAGGTCAGATGCAGGGACGCCTTTTATTTAGGAATGATGATGAAGTTGCCCGAGCTCGAAAGTGGGGGATTGATGATTTGGACCGTAAGTACGGGTTGCTAGATCTAGCAGAGGGAAATGTCATGTTCGCTGCGACCGGTGTGACCAGCGGTGCGATGTTGCAGGGCGTAAGGCGTTTCCATAGTGGAGCCATAACGCATTCGATGGTGATGCGATCAAAATCTGGTACAGTTCGCTATGTTGAAGCGCACCACAGATTTGAGAAAGACCAAGAATAGAAAAGCTCAATATGGCTCCAGCGCCACTAGAAAATAATTTATTCCTTGGTGTTGACAGATCGGTGCTAGGCCGGCGTTGGGAAGTGCGCCCCGTCGATGAAGTGGAGGTTGCGGCTCTCGTAGACGATGGACGCATTTCTGATGCTGTTGGGCGCGTTTTAGTGGCACGTGGTGTCAAGGCTTTTGACGCTGATAATTTCTTGCACCCGACTCTTAAAGCCTTAATGCCGGATCCAAGCACTCTAATGGACATGGACCGAGCAGCCGCGCGGCTTGCAGAAGCGATGAGGTCGGGTGAAAAAATTACTGTATTTGGCGACTACGATGTGGACGGTGCGACGTCGTCCGCCTTGCTTAAGCGCTTCTTTCGATCCGTAGGTGTGGAGGCTGGGGTCTATATTCCAGATCGTCGGGCTGAAGGATATGGACCTAATGCCCCAGCTCTTCTTGCTCTACAGGCTGAGGGCACTCAAGTTATTATTACGGTAGATTGCGGTATAGTTGCTTTTGAAACTCTGAAAGTCGCGCAGGATGCAGGTCTGGATGTAGTTGTGGTCGATCACCACAAAGCAGAGGCTCAAATCCCGGTCGCTGCAGCGATAGTTAACCCCAACCGATTAGATGATACTAGTGGCCAGGGTCATCTCGCGGCAGTTGGTGTTGCCTTTCTGTTAGTTGTCGCTGTTAACCGAGTTCTGCGAAAATCAGGATGGTTTGTAGAAAAAGGAATTGCTGAACCTGATCTACGCCAATGGCTCGACTTGGTTGCCCTTGGCACGGTATGTGATGTTGTACCACTAAGGGGGCTCAATCGCGCCTATGTTGCGCAAGGACTACAAGTTCTAAAAGGTGGAGGAAACGCTGGTCTAAAAGCTCTCAGTCGCATAGCGCAAGTCGACAGCCATGTTACTGCGTTTCATTTGGGTTATTTGCTGGGGCCTAGGGTGAATGCAGGCGGGCGAGTCGGTCAAGCCGACATAGGAGCGCGGTTACTGTCTACTGACGACGCAGATGAAGCTGCAGCATTAGCGATTAGACTGGACGAGTTTAATGTATCGAGGAAAGAAATTGAGGCTGCTGTATTCCGCGATGCGCTTGAGCAAGCCGAGACAAATAGCAATCCTGACGACCCACTTATAGTTGTTGCCGGTAAAGACTGGCACCCCGGTGTCATTGGCATTGTCGCGGGGCGACTAAAAGAACGCTGCGGGGTACCTGTTTGCGTTGTCGCTCTTGATGGTGGCATGGCAAAGGGCTCGGGCCGATCGGTAGCCGGTGTAGATTTGGGGCGCGCTATCGCCTCGGCAAGGGATGCAGGTCATCTATTTAGCGGTGGCGGTCATGCAATGGCTGCTGGGTTCACAGTGGAGGAGCAGCGCCTGCATGCTTTTACGATTTTTATGCAAGATGAGGTGAAGCGACAATTACAGGGAGAACCTTTCGTGGCCCAGCTCAATCTTGATGGTGCATTGGCGGCCTCGGCGATTTCACTCGATCTTATTACTGAGCTTGATTGCGTTGCCCCTTTCGGTGCGGGTAATGACGAACCACGTTTTGCTGTTGTAGATGTTAAAGTCGGGAAGGCCACTGTGGTTGGCTCTGGGCATGTGCGTTGTTTCTTGTCAGGGCGCGGTGGCGGGCATGTTAAAGCTATTGCCTTCAATAGCGCAGATTCTGACTTGGGCCGCACTCTATTAACAGCAGCCGGCCGCCGAATGCATATTGCTGGTACAGTCCGTGTCGATAATTGGCAGGGCAGAAGGGGTGTGCAACTGATTATTGATGATGCGGCTTTCGCTCAGTAACGAGGTAATCGCATAAAAATTTATTTCCAAAGCCGTGTTTGTTGCGTGAAAAACTTACCTTGCCGCAGGTTGACGTCTGCAGTGTAAGCGTGCCAGGCTCAGTAAGATACATTTATTAGGGCAAAGAATCGCGCTCTGCTAATGTATATGAGTCTTAAACTTACGGGGAAAGTAGCTATTATGTCAGTGATACGAAATGCAGTGTGCATCACGTTTGCCGCTCTTATGCTAGTGACTGGGGCACAAATAGCGAATGCCCAAGGTCAAGGAGAGTTTGACGCAGCTAGCTTTACCTGCTTGGAGTATACTAACGGTCTTGGTGTAAATGCCTCAGGCAAAGTTCGTTCACAGTTAGGTCATTTATGGATTCTTGGTTACTTGTCCGGATTCTATAAGGCTAGCGGGAATTTTGAAATGTCTGATGAGGCTGATGCTGGCGACCGGATCGCAAATATAGTTCTTCAAACTTGCCGTCAATTTCCGCAAAGTTCGTTATTATCTGTTTCCATAGAATCTCTGACTGATGACACCCATAAAGTTCCGTCGGCCCCTACAATGGAGTTCACTCCGGCTGCCTATACCTGTGGGGATCATGTTGACGCAAAGGCTGGTGCTGCCGCAGACGCGAATAAAGCAGACCTCGCAGGCTTATGGGCCTTTGCTTTTATTCAAGGCTATAAAAATGTAGATGCGCCGGATATGGAAATTCCGATCGAGAATAAGGGAGCTCTGACTAGTGCGATTGATAATAATTGTGCTAAAAACCGAGATATGGCGTTTATGGATTTGACGGTTCTGGTGGCTAAGGTCGTTAAGCTACAATAAACATCTGATCGCCAGACTATTTCAATATACAGGCGTAATCATTTTTTCACCTAGCGTGCCTTTTCATAGCTATTGGGCAGCTCGGGAGATGAGCTTGTATCTCCGTCACCAAGAGTGCGCTGCATTAGAACAGCGTCGACCCAGCGCCCAAATTTAAAACAGGTGGAGCCGAGGGCCCCAACTACAAAAAATCCGTGGCGGCTATGCAGGGCAAGTGAGGCGGCATTGGTACTGTCTCCAATTACTGCGATCATTTGTCTGAATCCTACGTCGGTGCAGTATTTAATAAGTTCAGAGAGAAGTGTATTGCCGACATTGCGACCTAGGTAGTCGGGGTTTACGTATACAGAATCTTCGATGGTATAGCGGTAACCAGAGCGCTCCCTGAAAGGGCAGGCAAAAGCATAGCCGACCACGCGTTTACCTTTTATTGCCACAAGATAGGGAAGTTTATGGTCGAGGATGCGTTGCCAGCGGGTGGTCATTTCTGCCACTGTTGGAGGCTCTTCCTCGAAAGACGCCGTCGTAGATCGAACATAGTGAGCATAAATCTTTTGTACGGCTGGTATGTCTGCTTTGATGGCCAATCGTACGTGGACTTTCACTGGTCGGGGTGATTTTTTTATGGACGCTATGCTCATTGTACACCTAGAAAGGGCCTTTATACTTCAAGCACACATTTTTTAGGCTTTGTTGTCATGTATCGCGGTTATATTTAGGGACAGTAAATTACTGCCATAATCGATAAGACTTTGAAAATATGGCGTCCCCAGGGGGATTCGAACCCCCGTTGCCGCCGTGAAAGGGCGGTGTCCTAGGCCTCTAGACGATGGGGACGTAAGGACCAGCTGATATCGAAGGATCCGGGTGATAACGTTTAGTGCGGCAGAAATCAAGCCTCAGGCAAAGAACTTAGCAGATGAATGGATCCACTACACTTTCCTGAGAGGAACAAGATGACGAAGAGTAAAGGACTGAATAGCGTTTCACTAAAAGGAATAATAATTTCGGGCATTGTGGCTGTAGGCCTTGCTGCTTGCTCACAAGAAGAAGTGAGTGAGCCAGCCGTGCCTGAATCGGGCTTGAAGCCGCTATCCTTGGAAAAAGGCGGTATGGACCAGACAGGACCCTATGAGGTTGTCGAAGGATGGTTCAAGCCGGGCATCGACCGCTGGGATCAGCCGCCTACAGCAGTCCTAGTGGATAGTTCTGATCGCATCTTCGTTGCCTTTGCTGGCCAACAAATGACCCAACCGGGCTCACTCATGTACACCGCCGATGGCAAGGTCATGCAAGAGCGCAGTACGACCTCGGAGTTGCCGGCTTCTGAAAAAAAGCAAATACATCAAATCGTGGTGCTAAATGGAAACGGTGAGATTATCGAGGATTGGAGCCAATGGAATGACGTATTTGGCATGCCGCATGCGTTGTCTATCAATCCATACGATCCCGAGCGGCACCTGTGGGTAGTGGATACAGGTCACCAAGTGTTCAAGTTCACGAACGATGGTACAGAAATGGTACTTCATCTTGGCGAGAAGGGTGTGAGCGGTTGGAGCGAGAGCCACTTCAACATGCCATCGTCGATTGCGTTCCTTCCCGATGGCACGTTTCTGGTAGCCGATGGCTATGTGAATGGGCGCATTGTCAAGTTTGACGCGGATGGCAACTACATTTCGGAGTTTGGCTCGAAAGGGTCGGGCCCGGGGCAATTCGATCTGGTTCATGCCATCACCATGGATGACCAAGGGCGTATTTATGCTGCCGACCGCCGCAACCATCGCATCCAGGTGTTCGACAGGGATGGTAATTTTATTGAGGAATGGCCGAGCCTGGGTAGTCCGACCAAGGTACGGATCACCGAGGACCAAAAGCTGTGGGTAACGGATGCGCAATTCACTAGGTTTGCCAAGTATGACCTTAATGGTCGTCTTCTGACCTATTGGGGCACGCAAGGCGATGGCCTAGGAGAGTTCGATAATTTGCATAGCTTTGATGTAGACACGAGCGGCAATCTTTACGTGGGCGACGCATGGAACAACCGCGTTCAGAAATTGGTACCTAAGGCTGGCGCCGATCCGTTACGTCTCATTGGACAACAGTACTTTTTGCCGAGTGACTAATGTATTCAGTATGAAATGATAAATTATCAGGGAGTGAATTAGATATGAAGACGGTTCTTTTGGCTGTGGCTTTGTTGTTTTTTTGTATCCCTATTTCTAGCGCGCAAGAACAGCCAGTGTACTTAACTGGCGGCCATCTTGTTGATGTTGTGCGTGGAGAAATTTATGAGGATATTGCCGTTGTTATCGAAGCTGACAAGATAACGGGCCTCTTCTTTGATTTCTCTTATAATGATCAACGAGTACCCGATAATGCAATGCGTGTTGATGTTACAGGTAAGTACTTAATACCAGGATTAATTGATTTACACCTTCATACGCCTAACAGTGTTCGTCGCAACTTTACCTCGGGAAATTTCCCCGATAGCGTGGAGGTTGATAGGGAGCACTTCTACCGATTGCTCCTAAAAAATGGCGTTACTACAATTCGAGCTTTGGCCACAGATAGTGGTGCGCCCGATCCTGGCGCAATGTCTTTTTCGCTTAAGGACAAGGTTGCTATTGACGACGGAGAAATGGATGGGCCGAATATTATTGTCAGCGCGACAGGCCTCATTGAGGAGGCCCCTGGCTTTCCAAGAGTGAAACGCACGCAAATTGTAAACAACTCCATTGAAGCACGGGCACTTGTCAGAGACTATGCTTACAGAGGGGCCGAATGGATAAAATTTTACAATTATGGCGATGAGGAGATGGTTCAAGCGGTCATTGATGAAGCACATCATCATGGACGCAAAATATGGGGACACTTTGCTATGCTTGGTGCGGCCGAAGCCTCGCGTCTTGGTGTGGATAGCCTTGAACACACTGTGTCGCTTATCCAAGACGCGCTTGATTACGAAACAAGTATCTCGATGACTGACATCGGGTACTATCGCCTATTTCGGCTATGGACAGAAGTGAATGAAGCGGAGGTTATTAAGACGCTTGAAGTATTGGCCGAAAACGAAACGCCCATCATCCCAACATTAGCGGTTCAATCTATTTTTGTTGATAGAAATAAGATGGCGCGTGATAACGCGGACATTTTTCGTTATTATCAGCCAGAAGTTTACGAGGCTCTGTCTGCACCTAAATCAGAAGGTATTGAGAAACACACAGGTGGGTTTGATTTTGCCAAATACGATCCAAAACAGTGGGGCGAGAGCATAAAAGTGCAAGCTCGTATGATGGCAAAATTTGTTGAAATGGGAGGAATAATTGGTGCAGGATCTGACTTCTCTCTCGATATATTTCCCTATGCTCCGGGCGTATCGCTCCACCATGAATTGCAATTTTTTGTGGAAGGCGGGATGACACCGCTCGAAGCTTTGCGGACGGCAACCACAAATGCGGCTAAGATTTTAGGATGGGAGAACCGGTTTGGTTCTATTGAGATTGGGAAACAAGCCGACATTATCGCGTTAAACGCCAACCCGCTCGTTGATATTAAAAGTGTTGCAGATATACACACGATTGTTAAATCCGGCGAAGTATTTCCGCTTGCTAAACTGAATAATCAACTGTTAGAGAGCGGCCAATAGAAATTTCTAAAAGTCATTCACTAATAGATTCACAGAAAGAAAAATAATCCGTGAATTTATAATTACAGTCGCAAGCATGATTTTCTCAGCTGTGTCGGCAGCCGTTACGTTTCAATTCAGGCCATGTACTGCCGAAAAACCTTCTGTTCTCTGAGGGGGTAGAGGTGGGCGACACCTTGTACCTCTTCGGGCTAATTGGTAATCTCTTGAAGCCTCACATGTTGCTGATTCGGAGACTGTGTTATGAAGATGTAGTTAGTTTGCGAATGGTTTTGCTTGAGAATTAGAATCCCCAGCGCCAGCTTAGCGCGATCTTGTAATTCTGGCCGGGCTGGCTCGCGCCCACCGCAATCACCTCGTAATCCTCGTCAGTGATGTTGTCGACGCCGAGGTCTAGCCGCAGACCTTGTAACATATCGCTAGACGGTTGCCACACAGCATAAACGTCGGCGATGGTATAGGCGTCACGCGTGTCGACTGTGGGATCGTCGACTTTGCTGAATGTGCCGGCAATAGTCACACGTGAGCCGACCCTGATATCGAGTGCTGGAACCTTGATACCCGTGTCTATAAAGAATTTATCGGGCGTAAGAATACCGACGTACTTATTCGTCACCTTGTCACGGCCATTGATCGTCGAGAAATTACCTCGGGCGTAATAATAGCGCGAGTCGTAGGTAGCCTCGAGCTCGACGCCATCGATGTTGGCATTAGTGATATTGACGTAGCGGCTGAAATTTCCGAACCGCTCACCCGTGCCGCAGGGCGGGAACGGCGCACCGAAACACCCGGCTGGAATTCTAACCTGGAGGTCAATGAGATTCGTTACGTCTGCTTGATAGTACGACATCTTAGCTGAAAACCTATCACCGTCGATGAAGAGGTTATCGAAGTCAACGCCGCCACCAATTTCCCAAGTTTCGGACTCCTCAGGAACTAGACTCGGATTGGGAATGAAGAAATTGGTCACTAGGCTCGGTGGGAAGGATCGCATGTTAGGAATCCGAAAGTGTACATTGTCAGCGTATATCTCGTTGTAGGACGGCGCTCGGAACGCTTCTGCCCAATTTCCGAAGACTATAAATTGTTCCACTGGGCGGTAGGACATGCCGATCTTCGGTGACAGGGAATCGCTGTTGGTGGAGGGGTCGCCCACAGCTTTGCTC
>PASS01000028.1 GCA_002712165.1 Fidelibacterota bacterium | reverse complement strand
TTATTGTTATTATTATTTGGTTCATTTTCAAAATTTCCATATTCATTATTAGCTATTTCACCATCGCCAGTAATGTCTTTACCAGTTAATAATTCTAGACTATTCAAACTACTACCAATCATTTTAACCTCATTTTGTATTTTTTCTTTCTCAGCATTAACAACTTCTTCTGGTAGATCAGACCAATCCATTTGCTGCATTTTATACTCAAGTAATTTATTAGGATCAACTTTTGAAATAAACTCACTGATCTTATTATCTACCCTAGAGAATCCAATTGAACGAAGTGATCCATTATCTAGTGAATTACCAATAGCTGATTCTTGAATACCCTTCTTAAATGTATTTGATGTTTCCTTCATCCTATTATGAATAGAAGAAGCCTCTTTATGTATTTCATCTATAGCTTCATTACGAGCTTTATGAGCTGAATCTTTAACAGCTTCTTTCCCTTTATCATATGCATTTTTAGCAACCTGTTTAAGACATTCCCTCCTTTCTTCTTTATCCCCTATTAAACACGCAGCTCCGGATGTTAATGAATTAATACTGATACTAGATGCTGCATCTTTAACATCATCAACAGCATGACGAGCAATATTTTTCCCCTTATTTATGCTCTTATCTATGACTCTCTTTCCAGTTGATTTACCCCAATCAACTGCAGCTGATAATTTATCTCTCCATCCAGCATCAACATAGAAATTATCTATGCAATTGTTATCGTAATATATATAATATAATACTAAGGCTAATAATATAAAAATAAGGGCATATATAAAAGTATCGTATGAAATATCCATTATATAGTAATATATATAAAAAAAAAAGATTAATTAGTATTAATTAAATTAATCAATTAAATTAATCAATAAGACCTAAATCATTAGCCGTTTTTACAGCTTTATATACCTTAGTTAATTTCCCACCAGCTTCAAGTGCTTCTGCTGCTTTAATTGCCTTTGCACCCGCTCCAGCAGCCTTTCCAACACCACTAACAGTAGATGCTGCATTTAATCCTGTTTTTAATAATGCTTTACTTGAATTTGTTGCTATTTTTTTCCAATCTTTACTATATTTACATGATTCTTCTTTAGAATGTCTAGAATTATCACAATCTTGAATACATGAAGTCTCATTATTTATATTATAGTGTTTACTTGTTTTACATACATCATCAAGTAATTCATTATATCTATTATTTGAATCTTCCTTTTCCTCATCTGATAACTTTATATCATTAGGTAATTCATCATATGATTCAAAATATTGATGGATATCATTTATACTGTTTATATTATTATCTAATTCCAATAGATCCTTTGATTGTTCTTCATAATCAGGTGAATTATTGTCCATATTATCTACTATATTACTAATATTATTTTGAATATCTGATAATGTATTATAATTACAACAATCAATTTTACAAGAATTTATAGAATTATCTACATCAAGTAGACATGCATCATGCCTATTTATTGCATTGCTACCTACTTGCGTAGCTCTAGAAGCGGCACCTACACCAACGCCCGCTGCTGCTAATGGTCCTCCAATAGCGCAACCTACTCCAGTCATACACATAGCTCCACCTACAGTACTCATAGCACTTCCAACTTCTGTACCATATTTCTTTAATCCATTAGCAGTAACCCTTCTAACCTTATTGGCATCTTTTTTAATCGCATTCCTTGCTTTTTTAGACTTGTTTTTCACTTTATTCCATGTTTTTTTTGACTTATTTTTTATTTTATCCCAAAATCCTGCATCAATTGATAAACTTTCTACTCTATTACATTCACATGTGTAATATAGATACAAAAGCAATAATAATAGTAATATTATTAATAAATAATTGTTATCCATTATATATATTAGGTATATTTTTATTATTTATATAAATTATTTTTCTCATTTAAATCAATTGATTCTCCTATACCAAACGTTGGGGGTCTACCTAAATAGGGTCTTTTTTTAACTTCAAATTCATTATTGTTATGAATTATTAATACCTGTATTTGTCTATATTTATTAGAACCACAATTATTATGGTTTCCAAATGCCCTTGACATACCTACATCAATTCTCCATAATCGATTATTATAAAGTGAATTTATATATCTATCATACATATATTGGGGTGTATGTGCTACAATCATTCCTTTAATTGGGTTTAATAGCTTATTTTTCTTATTTAATAGATTTAGTACCTTTAAGAATTCACTCTCTAATACATTATCATCTTCTTCTGAAAAGACTCTACACCAAAACGGAGATATATCATCATCTTGTCTAAATATCTCATCAAATACATCTTCTTCTTTACTATTTGATTCATTCATCAACCATTTCTTTACAACTGAATTTACTTCTGATAATGTATACTTTGAAGCTAATTCAGAATTAATACCACCATGTACAAATAACCAACTACCTATTACTATAATACTGCTCTTATTAATAGCATAATATTTGGAGATTGATCCACCCCTTTTAAATGCCTTTTTTCTATGATAATAACCTAATGGATAACCATCTTTAGTATATTTTCCAATTCTATCTTTTTGAGGAACAAACTCCATGAATTCTTGAGGAGATACATATCTAAAATCCATATCTATATTCATTAATTCATGATTACCTAATAATGAGACTATATTCCCCCCTACTAATTGAGCTTCTTTTTTTAATTTATCAAATATTTTTATAATTAACATATTATTACCTTCATCTTCTAATACATCATTATAATCTTCTATACAATCTTTATTCCATGATTCTGGTCTACATCTATCTATTTGATCACCTGTTTGAATAACCCAACTAGAACCACCGATCCAATGCACTGTATCTAAATTAAAATTATAAATATTTATATCCTCTGATATAATTCCTCCTAATTTTAAAGCTATTAAGGTTACTTTCAGATCTCCATGTAAATCTCCTATAGCAACTAACCTTTTTACCGGGGGATACATATTTATATGATCATAATTTGGATCTTTATTGGATAATTCTTTAATAGTTCCATTATTATGTAATGTATTTTTTTTATTCTGATCGCATACCTTATGTACTATATTTCTTTCATT
The DNA here is from genome assembly GCA_002712165.1 of Fidelibacterota bacterium. Taxonomy (GTDB): domain Bacteria; phylum Pseudomonadota; class Alphaproteobacteria; order Rhodospirillales; family Rhodospirillaceae; genus UBA11612. Next base: position 13,500 of record PASS01000028.1, on the reverse strand, counting down.
ATTCGTAATAGGATTTGAATAAGTCTTATTTATATTTATAAATGATTTCTTTTTATTATTAATAGGATTTGAATTTGTCCTTATATTTATAGATTTTGTATCCTTACTATATGATTTTATCTTTAAAATTAGAAAATTCTTTATTAATAATAACATATCTGATCTGGATTTATAATTATTATCCTTATTTAAATGATATTTATTAATTAAATATGATAATTCCCTATCAGATAGATTCTCAAAATCTATTCCATTTAATATCATATAATCATATATTATTAAATGTTTAAATATTAAATTATAAACGATATTTTGATAAACTATTACTCTTAGATATTTTATTTTTCTTAGACTTTTTCTTAGACTTTTTCTTAGACTTTTTCTTAGACTTTTTCTTAGACTTTTTCTTTGATCTTTTATTTACATTTTTAGGTTTTTTGTTTACTATAGAACATAGTTCTATATATGCTTCTGTTGCTGATAATCGATGATCTGCATCAGGATTTGTTATATTCATTAATAATTCATATATATCTTCTATAACAGGATTTCGTAATAATACATATGTATACTCTTTAAAGCTACCATGTAATACCTCTATAATTGATATACCTAAACTATAAATATCTAATTTATTTAGAATAGACTTCTCATTTAGATTATTACTGTTTTTCTTCTTTAGAATATCTTCTCTAAAATCACCTTTATCTCTATCAAATATTGAATGAATAATTGAAATATTATCCATATATTCTCTATTTGATTCAAAATATATTTTGAATGATGATATATATAGATATAAGAATTCAAATGGATAATAATAATAGATCCTCTTTTTTTTAAATTCACTAATTGATCTATTCTTAATAAATTTTTTATTACTTTTATTTGTAGATAATCCAAAATCTATGAATCTATATCCCCTATTATTACCTACTATATTTCCAGGCTTAATATCTAAATGTAATATATCATATAATGATAGTATATGTAATCCGTAAAATAAATTATAACATTGATTCATAAAATCTATCATATATCTTCTAATCAGTCTATCATTTTCTGTTAATAATGACTCTATTAATTTATTGAAAATCGTCTGTCTAAAATATATATCCATATCAATACCACCATAATCACCATTTAATTGTATTAATCCATCATTATCAAAATCATTATTATCATAATCAAATTGATCTAAACATTTTTGTAAATCTCCTTCATACTTTCTATATTTAGCATAGTTATGTACATTACATTTTGATGTAAACAAAACACTCCATTCTTTACTATCAGGTAACTTTGATATTGTATTATTCATTTTTAATTCACTTAATAAGTTTGTAGGATTATTTAATAGTAGTTTACTAATATCATTATTATTCTTACTCTTTGAATTACATGGTATAGATGGTTTAAATATACATGAACGACTTCCTGTACCTATTAATTCTCCACCAATTAAATCCATTATTATTATTATATATATAATAATAATGGATCTATTAATAGAAAAGGCAAAAGAATTAAATTATTTTGAGGATTTATATTCTGTACCAAGGGAAATATTTAGAATAAATATAGAGAATAAGACTATAAAACTAAAAAAAGAACACTATTCAAATATTAATATTGGACTATTAAATGTACCTTGTGGTGGATTCGGTGATATAATTGCTTGTAAAACTTTCCATGATTATCTAATTCAATGGTATCCAACAGCAAATATATATATATGTACTACCAATATAGATGGTTATAGATCTATAGGTGTTAATACTAAAAATATGATTCAGTTAACTAATAAAGGGGATATTGATTGTCCGCCATTTGATAAATTAAAAATACCTAAAAAGATTAAATTTGATATCTTAATTAATGTACCTGTTGTTAAAAGAACCTTCTATATAGATGAACTAATACCATTAATACCCTATGCAACCTATTTTAATACATTTACAGTTAGTGAATATAATGGATTATTAGGACCTTATACAATGCCAATAGGTGTGGGTACTAGTAATGGACAATCTAACATGGGATTATTATTAAATGATATGAAGGTTAAAAAACATAACATTATAAAATCACCTTATGCAGTTATCTATATACAACCACCAGGTCCTTCACATACTGGTGCATGGGGTGTACATGGGAATTACTGCTTTTTAACATATATCCATATGATTTGTAAAAAGTATAAATATAGATTATTATCTATAATAATACCTGGTTGGATTACAGATATTATTAGATGTTATGTTACAGATCCTCAACCTGGTACATGTTATAAAGTACATAGGTTATTAAAAGAATATACTAAAAATTATGGAAAGATCATACTAATTGATGAAAATAATATAAATTATATTATAAAAGATGATGGCCCTAATAAATTAATACTTAGAGGTGATATATTACCTAAACCAAGGGATCAATTCATATCACTAATTAAGTATAGTATCAAAGATGTATTACTAACTGGTGATCAAAGTATAACAGATGCACTTAGTTGCTGTAGAACAAAAAATATATGGTATCAAATAGCTCCGTGGAAAATAGATTTTGCAAAATCAATGGCTAAACATATTCCGAATAAATATTATGAATCATATAGAACATCATGTGGATCTATAAAAGCTATTAACTATAATTCTGACTATAATAAGTTATTAAAGAACTTTGACTTTAGAAAGAATGGTAAATCTACAATGGATTCAATTATATTAGCAAACTATTATAAAAATGAACATCATATAAAATCATATATGAAAATAGTTAATAATTCAAGAACTATCAATTCTGTTATTAATAAATTAGAAAAATATAAAATATAATAATAAGTAATATGAATATATTAAACAAGGTATTTATAATAATTATAATGGGTATTCTATCATTTATCTTAGGGATAAATAACTATAAAGAGGATTTTAAAATTGGATCTCAAGGAAATGTAAATGAGATTAATAAATACGTATTTATAGATACACCAATTACATTATATGATTATACAGGGGATGAACCAACCTATAATTGGAATTGGAGTATAAAAGAAACGTTAGATACTATGAAAGTAACGGAAAACTATAATAAATTATTTAATACTGCAGTACCTGTAGATAGTAATAATAACCCTATTATAGTAGATAGTGATTCTATTAATGAAGATAGTATTAAGTATATACCTACTGTGAATGATTTTCATGAATATATTTCAAAATCATTGAGAAAGAATAAAAAAGATATTGAATTGTATGTTTATAAAGATGATAATGAAATTCAAATAGATAGTGAATTGAAAAGTTACCTTATATATTCAACCACTAGTCCACATAAGGGAGAAGAATGTAAATCTACCGATAATACATGTGGTATCTATCGATTGAATAAAAATGTATGGAATAAATCCGATGATATCCAATGGATTAATATACATGTACCTATTAATAAAATCAGACCATCTAGTTCGGAAATGCCTTTATTAATAGTTAAATCAAAAGAAAAACAACAAAAACAACGAACTTTAAATAAGGTTGATACTGAAGAAGTTAGAAATGAAGAACAAACTAAGGGGAAAAATATATATAATGTAGATGTTGTACAATTAAGAAATCAATTTAAATATCTAGATTCTACTAATATATCTATCAATCAATTAGGATGGTACGCTTCGAATATCGATGAATTAAAAGATCCTCGATTCCAATTTATTAATCGACCAGCATTTTTTGAATATAATAAGGATGATAATAATAAGGATGATGTTAATACAAAAATGAATAATAATATATATTTCCTAAATTCATTCCCTAATGAATCATTTCAAAATGTTAAAATAAATGAAGTTAATAAATTTAGAGATGATATTAGTATTAATCAAATACAAGAATATAGTAAATTTCCAAATCAAACTACATTAGAAAAGATGAAAAGGTCATTAATTCAATTAATAAATACAGTTTGCTTTAAAAAGGAAGTAAAACAATCAAACGAAAATAATACCGACTATAAAAATAAACTAACCGAAATAAGTAAAGAAAAAGAAAAGGGGGATCAAGCTAATCAAAAAACTATTAACCAATTACTAAAAGAAGCAAAGGAAATTAAAGAAAAAGGTAATGAAGAAATGATTACGAAAGTACCGATTTGTTATGATATTAGAGCTGAGGTTACAATGAATACAATAGATAATGTATCAAATAAAATTAGAGAGAATACTATTAATTTATTTAACCTTCCAAGTAAAGAGTTTAATATTACCAATAAACCATATCTATTAGGTAGTGAAATAGAACTATATTTTAAACAAAATAGATTAATTGTTGATACAGATACTAGTGATGATAATATTCAAATGAATTTAATGGATATTAATAACAATCAATTAAATCCAGAATACTTTCATCTATTAACAACAGAATATATGAAGAATAATCAATTTAAGAATTGTATGGATACATTAATGGGTTCTGATAATAATATGATGATTAATAGTATCAAAGAAACACCTTTAGATGATTGGATGGATGAACATTTTACATTTATTGAGGACAAAATTAGAACCTATTTAGAACTATCTGTTTATGAAATAGATGGATGTCTAAAATTATTAAGCTCAATTAATAGATACATATGTAATGGTGAAATTATAATAAGTGTCTATACAGCAATTGAATTATTCATGGATGCATTTAGTGGAAAAACTATTTCAGGTGAAATTAATAATACAAAAGGGATTAGTAAGAATTTAAATAGATTAATTGATATTATCAGTTATAATATGAAACTATTACTTAAGAAGACTATCGATATATCAAAGTACTTTGAAAGTAAGTACTGTAATAGTATAACAAATGTTACAAACGTTATTCAAAAACTATATGATAGAATATTAAATGATGAAAGTATTATAAATTATAATTTATTTAATAACATATCATTTGATACTAGTTTCTTTGATGATTTTACTACAAATATCTATGGTAAAACGATATTATTAATGTGTGGATTGTATTTAATATCAAAAATATTATAACTACTATATATAATGAATAATAATTCTGATAATAATTCTGATAATAATTCTGATAATAATTCTGATAATAATTCAAAAGATAATTTTAATACTATTTCTGAAACGTTTAATAATTATATTATAGATCCATTCAAACAATTACTATCAATTAATAATGAAAACATTATACTCAAAATATTTATAATATTTTGCATTATCTATATAATAACGTGTATATTAAATATGTTTAGATTTAATATATCATATACATTATAACTTAAGGTATATTGTATATAGTATAATATGGTAATTAGTAATGAAGATATTAATAAAAATTCAATAGATAATGATCTATTTAATATATTTATAAGAGATTTACATCCAAAGAAAACTATTAAAGAATATATTGAAAATACAGAAACTATTTTTAATGAAAATAATAAACAAAAACATGGTAATAAACAAAAACATGGTAATAAACAAAAACATGGTAATAAACGAAAAAAGAAAGACATCATAATTGAACAAGCTAATAAAGATAGATACAAGAAGTTAATAGATCAAGATAAAGTGAAATTAGATAAATTATTAAATTCAATAGATATTGATAACATGTACAAAAATATCTATTATTTGAATACGAATGAGATTAAAGAAGAATATAAATTAAGACTATTAAAACTATTATGGAGTAATAAAAGTAAATACATGAAACATATTATTAATATCTATTATCATATAAATACTTCTAATATAGATACTATTGAATATCAATCGATTATTGATAAGATCAAATATAGATTAGAGGAATATGATATGTATTTATATATGTTGAAAGAATTAAATAACTTTCTAATTCCATTAAGTCCATGGTATGTATGCAATAATACTTTAGAACCATGGCAAAGGCGTATATTAGATCTAGTAAAACAGAACAAAAGTGTATTAGTAAAAGCACCTACATCATCTGGTAAATCATTTATTGCGATTGCATCTGCATTATATCATTCAAATATATTATATGTATGTCCAACATCTCCTATTGTATATCAGGTTGGATCACAATTTATTAAGATGGGTTATAAGGTTCATTTTTTAACAAATGATAATTATATAAAGTATAATACGTATCCATCTATTTATATTGGAGATCCACAAACAATTCATAAATATTTACCTAAATTAAAAAAATTTAATTATGCTGTTTTTGATGAAATTCATACATTAAATTATGATTTTGGTGATATATATGAAAGTATTATTAAAATAACTCAATGCAATTGTTTAGCTTTGTCTGCAACATTCTCTAACGTTGAATATTTTAAATCTATTATAGAAAAATGGATTCATAAAAAAATCCATTATATTGAATATAATGAAAGATTTATTAATCATGAGAAATGGTTATGGAATAATAATAAATTAATCAAGATTCATCCATTATCATGTATTGATTATTTAGATAATAATTCATTTCATAATTATAATATACAATTTAATTCTATTGATTGTGGTATATTATGGGAAAAATTAGATTCCATATCTGAAGAGTATGAGGATATTTACAATAATTTATCAAATGATATATATAACTCTTCACCTGAGAAGTTCTTTAATAATAGAGAACAAGAACATAGATTACTTAGTTTAAATGAGGTAAAATTATATGAATCTCATCTTAAGAAAGTATGTATTGATTTAAATGAGAAGTATCCATTATTTATGAAGGAAGTATTACACAGTTTTAACGCACCAACTATAGAATCAATAAATAGACCACCCTTTATAGATTTATTAAATGTATTAAAACAGACTAATAAATTACCATGTATATTGTTCAATCAAGGATATTGTATAGAAATACTTAAAGATATACACAATGAAATTGAAAATCATGAGTTAATGGAATATCCATACCATTATAAAATATTAGAATATAAAAATAAATTATATGAAGAATATACTGACCGATTTGAATTATATAAATCAAACTTAAAGGTAGATAAGTCTAATAAATATTCTATAGATGATAAAGTTAATTCATTTGAGAATAGAGAAAAGGGTAAATATATTCAATCAGTTATAGAGTTCTATAATCAATGTATTAATAAATTAAGGTCCAATAAATCACAAAATAAAGTACAAATTGTGAATTTAAAGGGAGAATTAATGAAGTTTATTAATTCTCCCGATTTTTCTAAACCTGATAGATTTCAAAAACATCCTAAATTTAGTTATTCTATTTCTGAACCAATGAGTGAATCAAAGATAAGGGATATTCGAAATAGAATTAGAAAATCTTTAAATATTAAAGTAAGTTATGAAAGTATTATATTCCAATTATTAAAACGTGGTATAGGTATATATTTAGATGAATTCCCAAATGAATATAAATGGTTAATTCAGAAGTTACTAATAGAACAGAGTATATCTATTGTAATATCTGATAGAGTATTGTGTATGGGAATTGATCTACCAATTCGAACAACGTGTTTAGTTAATTATGAGGACAGCATGTTTACAGTCGAAGATTATATACAAATGAGTGGAAGAGCTGGTAGACGTGGATATGATACAGAAGGACATGTTATCTTTTATAATATTACAGATTATACAAAACTAATTAATAGTAAAATACCAGAGATAATTGGTTCTGATAAAAGTATTGTAAAAACATATCCAATTCTATTAAAAATAAATAATAATTATTCAAATGATACTATTAAGAATATATATCTAAATAATATAAATCCACAGAGAAATATTTCTAATAAATCTTATTTTTCAATGAATATTAAAGACCTATTATATTTACAATGGGAATTGATTGATTATGATCTACACGATTTTATTAATGAATTAATACATATTAATAATGAAAGAGCTTATAAGAGTATAATAGATCAATGTATTTCATATCAATTAACTGATTGCATTGATAAAATAATACATTATAAATATTCCATTGATGAAATCCCTTTACTTACTTTAATTGATAAATATATATTAAAAGATAAGACAACAATATATAATTATAAACATAATAGTATTAGTAATAGATCTGAATTACCTAAATTAATTGAATTATCAACTATAATCATTAGTTTATATAATAATATAAAGAATTTATATCATCTTATTAATAAACAAATAAAGACAAATACTATATCGGGTGAAATAAAGATGTTATTTAATATAAATCAGTGTTCTATGTTCGATAAAATTCGAATTCTATTTATTATCTATAATCTATGTAATTGTAGTTTTAAAATACATAATAATATTCAATTACTAATTAATAAAAATACTGGTATATTATCAGTATTATAGTTATCTTTTTTTCTATTCTATTTATATAATGAGTAGAAGAAAGGTTCGCAATGGTACGATAGATCAGACTACTGGTGGATTAAAAAACAAGGATTTATTTTACAAAAACGGTAGAATAAAATCTAAAAAAGCATCTAAATCCATGAAAATACGTATTCGTAAAGAACGAAATACTATTAAACCAAATGAATTATCTAAACAAGCATTAAAGGAAGGATTAATTACTAAGAAACAATATAATAACTTACCTATTAATCTATTAAATGCAATCTCAAAACAAAAGATTGAAAATCAATAAATAATTATGAAAATATAATTATATATACATAATATATATATGGATTCAAATACATTATTTAAAACAGATAAATGTTCTCCCTTAATTAGCTATTTTATAATTATATTAATACATGCTGTATTAATCTACACAACATATAGTAACTTTAAAAAGCTTAATAATACCAAAATAGATAACGTATTTACTATGTTTTCATTATATGAGGTATGTTTCCTACTATCTATTGGTATCTTATTATTAGGATTATGTCAATATAATCAAACTCTATTAGCATGGATAGTATTATTTATCCCTATGCTCGTTTTTGTTATTAAGTTAGTTGTAATATTTATAACAGTTTCTAATATTAATAAGAGTATACCGAGTGATGAAGAACTTAATAAACATCAACAAATAAATCAGAAATCGGATCCTAACACATTACCCATTCCTCAACCACCTTCGATAAATTCCCCGCAAAATATGCATCAATCATATCCTAATACACCACCTATATCAACATCTATATCTGAACTAAATGGATCAGCACCCGTAAATGGATCAGCACCCGTAAATGGATCAGCACCCGTAAATGGATCAGCACCCTTAAATGGAGCGCCATTTAATCAAGGTATGAATCCCCCGTTAAATTCTAATTCTAACTTTAATTCACCATCTCCTTGGTAATTTATTTAAAGTATTCTATATATATAATCCTATTATTAAATGAGTATTTTATCATTTGATATTGGTATTAATAATTTATCATATTGTATATTATCCCCTCAAAATAAGATACAAGGGTGGAAGGTTTTAAATATATCGTGTTGTGATAAATGTAATCATATAATTAAAGGTGTACAATGCGATAAAAAAGCTACGCATATATCAGAAAATACACTCCTATGTAATTCACATTCAAAGTTAAAGATGTATACAAATATTAAAAAATATAAAAATAAAAAAGATACAATCTATAATCTATCAAAAAATATTATAAATGTATTTGATAGTGAACCCTTTCAAAATTATACTATAGAATATGTGTTTATTGAAAACCAACCATGTTTAAAGAATCCTATTATGAAGTCAATTCAAATGATTGTATATAGTTATTTTCTAATAAAGTTACCTTTATTAAAATCGGTTGAATTATGTAATGCATGTAATAAACTAAAGTGCTATAAAGGACCTCATGTAATCCATCCATATACTAATAATAAAAATAATAAATACAAAATAAATAAATTCTTAGCTATTAAATACTGTACATATATGATAACTAATGATGATTGTATATATATAGATCTATTTAGTAATTCAAAGAAGAAAGATGATTTAGCTGATTCCTATCTACAAGGAATTTATTGTAATAATAAATTACTTAAGGATAACTAATATAGTTAATTAAATAATTAATGTACGAAACAAATAGTAAATTATTACTTATTTCATTAGAAAGATATTATAGTATTCAACATAATATGGATGAACTCTTATCTATATTAAATAATAAATCCATTTCATTAAGAATAATAGATTGGTTCGTTGCAAATTATTCAAAAAAGAATGCATCACAATATATTATATATAAGGATCTTAATGGTGAAAGTACATTACGTTATTCAAAAGAGTATGAAATCATTAAACAAGTTAATGTATATCATACATATAAATGTCAGCTAAAATCATTTTCAAAGAAGAATTTTGATCCATTCTGTAGAAGGAATAGATTAACATTTAATGTAGGAGGGGTTAAGATCAATACCACTATTGGACAATTAAACTTCTTTAAATGGGCAAATAGTATATTATTAATTGATTTCATTAAAAAACATTATAAAGATATAGAAACTGATATGAATATATCATACAATTCTCATAAGAATAAATCGATTCATAGAAAAAAACGTCAAGAACTATCTATCTCTGCATCTAGAGGACTAACGAGATATAAATCTCCTATTAAGGTTACTTTTGATTAGATATTCATTTAATTTACTAACCTCTCGTTTATAAATATCTGAAAGTGTTACTTCTATAGGTCTATATCTAGGATCACCACCCTTATTTAGGTGTTTATATTCCTTCAACCATTTACAATAATATGGACTATATAACATACATAATAAGTTATCACAGTACCAATTCTTTATTTCACTTGGAAATATATAACTAAATATCTTATGATGTGTTTTATGTATAAAGAATTGCGTAGGTATATTCTTATTTCCATTATCACCTGCTATCCACCCTATATTATTATTGACTTTCAGTTGATTAATCCATTCTTTGATAAAAGGTGTCCTATCTATATGTATATCATCACCTAGTATATATAGATAGTCCATATTATTATTAATGGCTTTATTTGCTAATATATTCCAAACCTTTGTAACATAACCTGGTTCTACTTCTACTTTTATCCAATGAATATTTAAAAAGTGATATTTTTCATTTAATATGGATTGATTTTCCTTAATTGAAAATAACCTATCATTATAGTCATATCCAATATAGAGGTGTATATTCAGTTCATTATCATAACAATCGTGGTTATTCATTAAACTTTTGAATAGAATACTATTTAATGGAGTATCTGTAATACTGTTATTGTATGTATTTCTTGATGTTGTTGGTATACAGAATGCTATATTCATTATATCTATATTTATTAGATACCACTTAAGTAATTGCTTAAGGAAAATAATCTAATCTATACTATACTATGCAAATATTTGTTAAAACATTAACTGGTAAAACAATCACATTAGAAGTTGAATCATCTGATACAATTGATAATATTAAAGCAAAAATACAAGATAAAGAGGGTATACCACCTGACCAACAACGGTTAATTTTTGCAGGAAAGCAATTGGAGGATGGACGGACACTTTCTGATTATAATATTCAAAAGGAATCTACATTGCATCTAGTATTAAGGCTAAGGTAAAATTTGATTTGTGTTTTAAAATACAAATACCTTATATAATATGAGACCTGGTACTAAATTCTACAATGAGTATGAGTCCGTCTGGAATGAAATACCTCTTCCAGAGGATTGTGAATGTCCTCTATGCAACCGTATTGGTATATGGAAACATAGAGGAGATGGTATAGTATCATTACATATACCTTGTTATAAATGTGCCTATAATAATAGATTTAAATGGTTTGGATACCCGATAAATGGTGTTAAATATAGCGCGCCACGATATGAAAGGCATGATAGTTCACCTACTATTGATCTCCCCAATCATATTCCATCCATAGAGATGACTAATAGGGAATTATTAATGGAAGTTATAATTGATCAATATGATACCCTAATTACTAAAGGATCTATTCAACCAAGTATTCATACATCTAATTGTATGGATAAGGTTATTAATTCTGTGTTAGAATATATTTCAACTACTGAAAGGGGGGATTTATTACGTTATTGTAGAGATATTCTATCATTATGGGAGTCATTAGGTAGTCTACCAATTCCAGATGAAGATGATACAGAGTATGAAATCAAATATTTTAAGAACCTCTATCACCAAGGGGTTTTTGAGAATAGTATATCTCAAGTAAGTAGTCTACAACCTAATGAAAGAGGTACCTTACTTAATGAAGAATATAAAGTAACGCAAAAACAAGAACTATGTAAACAAGGTGCATCTATATTAGATACTATAATGGATGATAATGGAATAATGAATGAAGAAGGGTATCGACAGTTAATGGATATATTTCTAAAGCTATATAATTAATTCTTGTAATCAATAGTTTCATATAGATTCTTATTTATCTTTAAAGGGTACTTATATCGACTTGCTTTAATTTTACCCCTATTATAAATAGATGGTAAGAAATCAATTGTTTCATACCTTGATAAAATATTTTTATTTATAACTGGTATATTCGTTATCTTTTTTATATTTTTTAGTATTATATGCATTATATATACATTATAGGTATATTATATGTTTAAATATATATATAATACTTAAAACATATACTCTAATTATAATTATATTCAATGGAATTACAAACACTTATCAATACAAATAAAGATTATTTAAATATTATTAAATCAGAAGGGATAACTGTTAAAACAATCAATAAATATAATATAGCACTACTTAAATATAATTATGATTATACTAATTTTGATAAAGATTGGAAAAAATATTGTAGAGGATGTATTATAGATCTATTAACAAATAAATTAATCTGCATACCACCTATGAAGGCTTTTGATATCAATGAATCTACATTAAATGAAACTCCTATTGTTGTTCAAAATTTAATAGATGGAACAATGATTAATCTATTTTATCATCAAAATGAGTGGATAATTTCGACACGTAGTAGTATTGGTGGATATAATAAATGGAATCAAACAAATTTTAAGGTATTATTTGAAGAATCTAGTCAAGGTTTATTAAATTATAATGAATTAGATAAGGGCATATCATACTCATTTGTCTTATTAAATAAGAAAAATCGGAATGTATCAGCTGTTAAAACAAATACGATACTATTAGTCGATGCATTTGATAGAACCAATTGTAAGTATATAGATATATATACAATAGATGGTTTAAATGATATATGTATAGAATCAATTAAAGTATCAAATATTAATGAATATATTAATACATTAAAAAAGGAAACTAATAACTTTAATTGGAAAGGAATTACTATTAAATATAAGCAAAAAAGGTATAACTACATAAATCCAGAATATAGTTATGTAGATAAACTAAACGTAAACTCAAATAATACATTATATAGGTACTTACATCTACAAAGGGGTAAAAAATTACATATATATTTATCATATTATCCAGAGTTAACAGATCTTTATAATAAATATAATTCATTA
>PASS01000022.1 GCA_002712165.1 Fidelibacterota bacterium | reverse complement strand
TTTACTTTTCCAAATTGAATTTGACGTAGGCCAAGATCTTCTTAAATCTGATTCATCAACAACATCATCATGCAACAATGTTGCTACGTGGAGCATTTCAACAGAGGCTGCTGAAATATAAGTTTTTTCATTAGGTTCACCTTCTAACTTGGAACATAAAAGGCATAACAAAGGCCTAAACTGCTTACCTTTAATTTTCATTACATAATTTAAAACTGTATTTATCAACTTTACATCTGAATCAAGCATTTTTTTCAAATATAATTCATACTGAGATATTTCATCTTTTAACTCAAAAGATATTCTTTTAACTATATTTTTCATGAAATAAATCTTGAAATAATAACGCTAATTTCAAAAAGTAAAATAAGAGGAAGAACAATTAATAATTGACTAACAGGATCCGGTGGTGAAAGGACAGCACCCAAAATAAAAAATAAGACTATAACATATTTCCTATTTCTTGTTAAAGAATCAATAGTTAAAATGCCCATTTTTATCAAAAGACAGATTAAAACTGGAATTTGAAAAATTAAGGCTGAAACCATTAAAATCCATATCATATAAAAAAGATAATTTTCTAAAGTATAGTTTAACTCAACAAAATTTAAATTTACGGAAAGACTATTAAAAAAAGATAACGATATGGGAATTAGCAATTTATACCCAAACAAAAGACCCGATAAAACAAGCACCATACATAAGAAACTTATAAAAATTATTTTAATATGGTTGATTTTATTCTCAAAGGCAGGTAAAATAAATTTGAAAAGCTGGTATAAAATGAATGGTGCTGATACAAATATTCCAAAAATAATGCTAACACCTATCTTAATTAAGAATAAACTTGTTATTTTTAAAACTTGGAGATTATTTTCTTCTTGAATTATTGGATTAATTAAAAAACTAATTATATCATCAGAAAAATAATAAGAGATGATAGAAAATACAAATATAAACAAGAAGGATTTTATCAATCTTATTCTCATCTCTTCAAGATGTTCAATAAAGGACATTTTTTTCATATAGAAAGTTTCTTGAATAATTTTGAAAGGGGTATCTTTTTTTTATTTTGAGATTCACGCTTAACAATATTTATATTTTTTTCTGTCCAAAATTTATTTTTAGCTTTAGCGATAATTAAATCATTGATTCTTTTAATATATTTTGATTTATGTTTTGTATTTATAGTTTCTTTCTTTAAAGAGATTTCCCTTCTTTCAAGCAATTGTTTAAAAATTTGATTTATACCGATACCTTTAGTTCCAACAGTTTTTATTATTTTAGATTTAATATCCTTTTCCAAACTGGATAAATTTAAAAAATTTTCTAAAGAGGCATATAAATAATCAGAACCCTTCCTATCGGATTTATTTATTAAAAAAATATCAGCGATTTCAATAACTCCCGCTTTCATCATTTGAATATCATCACCAGATTCAGGAACAAGAATCAAAATCACTGAATCAACTTGTTCAACTACATCAATTTCAATTTGACCAACACCCACAGTTTCAAAAATAATAATATCAAAACCTGCCGCATCTAAAATATCAGCAACAGACTCAGCCTCATCAGATAGACCTCCTTTACTTCCTCTTGTGGCCAAGCTCCTTATAAATACATCTTTATCTGTATAATATTTATCCATTCTAATTCTATCGCCCAATAATGCTCCTCCTGTATATGGACTAGAAGGGTCAACTAGAATAACCCCAACACTAAAATCATGCTGTCTGAATTTTTCAATTAATAAATTTGTTATTGTACTTTTTCCGGCTCCTGGAGGTCCGGTAATGCCAATCCTAAATGAATTATTAGTATAAGGAAAAATGGAATCTAATATTTCTTGACGTTCCTGATTATTGTTTTCTACTAGGGAAATTAATTTTGAAATAGATTGAATATGTTTTTGTTTCAATCCTTCAAGTAAATCTTCAATCACTATTTATCCAAAAAATCTTCTAAAATAATTGTAATCTGGAATTACAACTTTATGACCTTCTTTTATCAGCATATTTCTATCTTCAAACATTTTTAAAATACGTGATACAGTTTCTCTTGATGTTCCTGCCATATTTGCTATATCCTGTTGAAAAGGAAGATTTTCAATAGTAACCTTCCCATGTCTTATAACTCCCATCTCTTCCGCTAAATTAAGAATAGAGACACCTATTCTATGTTCAGCGTCAGATAAGGAAAGAGCTTCAATTTGCATATCTGACTTTCTAAGTCTTTTAGCTAATTCTCCCATTAATGCAAATGATACTTCAAAATAATTTTTAAGTAAATTTATAAAATCTGTACTTGCAAATGTAATTAACTCACAATTTTCTTGAGCTAGAGCATTTGCTGATCTAACTTCTCCATCCAATATTGCCATTTCACCAAAAATTTCAGTACTACCAAGTAAAGCTAAAATAACTTCCTTTCCTTCATCATTTACTCTAGTTATCTTAATTGTACCTTTTTTAACTATAAATACTTTATCCCCATATTCTTCTTCAAGAATAATCATACTTCCTTTAGGATAATTCTTTATAGAACACAATTTTTCAATTTCTGAAAGAGTTTCACTTTTCAAATCTTTAAATACAGGAACGTCTTCTAAAAATTCTGTTAACATACATCCACCCCTTTAAACACAATAATATAATATATTTAATCATCTTTAAGTTAAATCAACTAGACTCCTTTTGAAATAAAAAAAAAATATTTTATACTTCATGGTTATTTTAATATATTTTATATTTCATGGTTATTTTAATTAAATAAAAAATAAATTAAATGAGTGCAAAAGGTTCAGAACTAAAAAGAGTAAGACAATCAAGAAAAGCAAACTTAAGGAATAAATCCTATAAATCTAAAACAAATACATTAGTTAAACGGGTTTTAGACAGCAGTAATAAAAAAGATGCTGAAGAGATATTGAAAGAAGCGGTTAAAACAATTGATCAAGTTGCTTCTAAAGGCATTATTCATAAAAATAAAGCTGCAAATAAAAAATCTCGCCTATTTAAGCATACTAACAGTTTAAAATAAGCTTATTTATTTAAGTCAGGTTTTCTATAGTTTGGAGAATCTTGAGTGATATTTATATCATGAGGATGACTCTCTAATATTCCAGATGAAGTAATTTGAATAAATTCAGATTTTTTATGTAAGGTTTTAATATTTTTAGCACCACAATATCCCAATGATGATTTAACTCCTCCTACTAATTGAATTATAGTATCGACTAATGGTCCTTTATATGGCACTAAACCTTCTATTCCTTCAGGAACTAATTTTTTATTTTCATTCATATCTTGAAAATATCTATCATGGCTTCCTCTCTTCATAGCTGAAATAGAACCCATTCCACGATATGTTTTATAACTACGCCCTTCCCATAAAACTAGTTCTCCAGGAGTCTCTTTTGTTCCAGCGAAGATACTACCTAACATAACAGCGTGTGCCCCAGCAGCAAGGGATTTAGCAATATCTCCTGAATATCGCATTCCACCATCTGAAATAATTTTTTTATTATATTTATTTGCAATTTCTATAGAATCCATAACAGCTGTTAATTGAGGAACTCCAACGCCAGCAATAATCCTTGTTGTACAACTTGACCCAGCACCAATTCCAACTTTAACAATATCAACGCCACTATCAATTAAAGCCTCAGTGCCTTCAGAAGTCGCCACATTGCCCGCAATAAGCAAAACATCAGAAAATTTTTGTTTAATTTTAGAAGTAATATTTAAAACACTTTGAGAATGTCCATGGGCGGTATCAACAACAATAGCATCAACTTGTTTATCAACTAAAGCTGATACTCTATCAATTGTTGAATTATCAATTCCAACTGCACCAGCAACTAATAAACGACCATGTTGATCAACAGCAGCGTTAGGGTGCTCTTCCTTTTTTAAAATATCTTTTACCGTAATTAATCCAATTAATTTTCCTGCTTTATTTACAACCAACAATTTTTCTATTCTATGCTTTTGAAGAACTGATTTAGCTTCGTTTAAAGTTGTACCTTCTGATACCGTAATTAAATTATCAGTAGTCATTCTAGAACTTACTTTTAAGGCATGGTCTGTTTCAAATCTAATATCCCTATTTGTTAAAATACCTACTAGTTTTCCTTTATCTACAACTGGAACTCCAGAAATTTTATAATTAGCCATTATATTCAAAGCATCTTTTATTGTCATCTTTGAACCAATTGTCACAGGGTCTAAAATCATTCCGCTTTCAGATCTCTTAACTTTATCAACTTCTAAAGCCTGTTCCTCAATAGAAAGATTTTTGTGTACTACTCCCATACCTCCTTCACGAGCTAGAGCTATAGCCAACCTATGTTCTGTAACAGTATCCATTGCAGCACTTAAAAATGGGATATTTAATTTAATTTTGTTTGATAGTTCAACTCTTAAATCAACCTCCTTAGGCAGAACATTTGAATAAGCTGGTTTTAATAACACATCATCAAAAGTAAGAGCTAATCTAATTTTATTATTCATAATTATTATTTTTTCGAAATATTATTCATATAAATTACCCAAACTTAATTCAACTTTTTCTAAAATTTTACAAGATTTTATAATTTCTTTCATTCTATTATGATCTGTATATAAAGGTCTATCCTCATCAAGAAAATCTACTGATTCTCTTATCGTTTCATGAACTATCTTTACTCCATCACCAAATTTATGTTCTCTAAAATCTAAAGCTTGTGCCCCCGCCATAAATTCAATGCCTAATATTCCATAAGCATTATCTAGTATCTGAAAATTTTTCAAAGCCGTATTCATTCCCATAGATACAAAATCTTCCTGATCAGCTGCAGCAGGTATTGATTGGATACTTGCTGGAGCAGATAAAATTCTTTGTTCCACTATCTGCATATCAGCAGTATATTGACTGAGCATCATACCAGAAAACATTCCGGCCCCTTTAGTTAAAAATGGAGGAAGACCATTACTTAAGGCCGGATTATTCAATCTATTAAGTCTTCTTTCTGATAGAACTGATACCATAGTTACCGAAGCCCCTAACATATCTAAAGGCAATGATATGGGAGTTCCTTGAAAATTAGCCCCAGACAGCTGAATATTTCGATCAACAAAAAAAATAGGATTGTCTCCAACACCATTTAATTCTATTTCAACTTGTTTACGACAATACTCAAGAGCATCTATAGCTGCCCCAATTACCTGTGGAGTGGAACGTAATGAATAGGCATCTTGTAATTTTGTCTTAATATCTCCATTTATCAAATCACCATTTAAAAGTACTTTTCTTATTGAATTAGAAGATTTGATAGCTCCTGAAAAACCTCTAACTTTATGAATCAAATGATTCAATGGACCCAAATTCGCTAACAATGCATCTAATGAAACAGCAGTAGCGATTTCAGCTTGTTTAAACCAATTTTGAACATCATAAATAAATAATGCACTCATTCCAGTCAATACATTGGAACCATTAATAACAGATAATCCATCTCGAGCTTCCAAACCAGGTATATTTATTTGGGCTGTATCCATGGCTTCTTTTCCACTAAGTAATTTTCCTTTATAATAAGCCTTTCCGCGACCTAATAAAACTAAAGCTATTTGTGCCATAGGAGCCAAATCACCACAAGCCCCTACAGAACCTTTAGAACAAACATAGGGAGTTACTCCTTTATTAAGCATTTCTAAAATAGTATTAGTTATTTCTAATCTGCATCCGGACATTCCTTTAGCATGTACATTAATTCTACTTACCATAGCAGCTCTTACATGATCTAATGGACAAGGATCACCAATACCTGCGGCATGATTATAAATTAAATATTTTTGAAAATCTTTGATTTGGTCCGGTTTTAAAATGGTTTCAGAAAATTCACCAATTCCAGTATTAATTCCATACATTATTTCACCCGCTGAAATTTTATTCTCTACTAATTCTCTACATTTATTAATTCTCGCTATAGAACCTTCAGAAAGTTTTACTTGAACATTATTTCTAGCAACAGCTACCAATTTTTCAATTGTTAATTCTTTACCATTTATTGTAACAATCATTATTAATCACTCCTAAATTAGTTCATAAAATAAAAAAAATGCCAATCAAGTACCTAAAAAAAATTTTGTTTTTTCAACTACAGTATCATTTTCAGAAAATTCAACTAAATCTAAATTTATACTATCTAAAATTATTTGTCCATATTGTTTTTTTAATATTCTAGGATCTCCTAATATGCAAACACCCATATCCTCTTGACTTCTTATAAGCCTTCCAATACCTTGTTTCAATCTAAGTATAGCTTCTGGCAATTGGTATTCCATAAATGAACTCATGCCCATACCATTATAATAATTCATTTTTGATTCAACTATAGGATTTGATGGACTGGAGAATGGTAATTTAGGAATCAAAAGAATTTCCAACTTGTCGGAAGGCAAGTCAACCCCTTCCCAAAAAGTATTAGTTCCAACTAAAATTGATCCATCATTATTTAAATAATTATTCAATAATATTTGTTTTGAAGATGTAGTATCTTGAAATAAAATTTTCAAATTATAAATACTGCTATTTTTATAAATTTTCTCAAACATTTTTATTTGGCTATAAGCGGTACATAAAATCAACATTCTCTTATTTATACTTGTGCTAATTTTAACAATTAAATCAAAAAGAGTACTGAAATGGTCATAACTGTTAACTTCTATATTACTATTTAAAACAAATAATTTCGTCTGATCATTACAATAAAAATTAGAAGGATATTTTTTAAAACTAGTTTCTTTTTCCAAAGAAAAATTATCTAAACCTATTTCATTAATAAAAAAACTAAATTCATCATTAACTGTCAAAGTAGCAGAACATAAAATAATTGATTTGAATTTTGAAACCATTAAATTGAAAAAATCATTAATAAAAAAAGGAACAGTATTAATTGAATCAATAAAAAAATCTTTATCAGAATTTCTTATTGAGAGCCAACTAACTTGTCCCTCTACTAAAAAAATTTTATTAATTGAGTCTGACAATTGTTCAATTCTATTTAATAAAATTGTATAATTTGCTTTTTGAATACTATTGAAGAAATTAAATGCATCAGTTTTATAATTAATCATCAATTGGTGTATTTTATTTAAAGTAGATATATAATTTTGAATATCATAAGAACTTAGTAAACTCTTATGTTCTTTTGCGTTAAAGCTTATATCTAATTTATAGTTAGCATGTGATATTTTTTTATCTTCTGCCAATTCTAAACTTAAATCTTTAATGAAACTAATAAATTCAGTCTTAAAGGTTTTTAATAATTTATCAATAGAAAGATATGTTTCTTTTAATTCAGATTTACTTAATAAATCATTATTTACAATTAATTTATTAAAATCATAATAAATACCATTAATTATCTTAATAGTAATAGATTGTTTAAGCTGTTCACGACAATTTTCTGTTAGCTTATGAGCCTCATCAATAACACAATTAGAAGAACTGCTTAAAAAATTATTTTTCTTATTAACTGAACTAGCCAATAAAGCATGATTTACAATCAATAAATCTGAATCCTTTAATTCTTTTGTCATATTTTGATAAAAGCATTTTTCATGTAAAAAATCATTGCCTAACTGGCATATTTCAGTTTCATATTTAACCAAATTCCATATTTTAAAATTTCTCTTAGCCCTAAAACTATTACATTCTGATATGTCTCCAGTAGAAGTAACCTCAGCCCATACAGATAATGAAAGAAATTCTAAAACATCATCATATTCCAAATATTTTTCAAAACGATCTATCGTATAATTATAACGATGTTTGCATAAATAATTATTCATGCCCTTTACTATAATTGATTTAACATCAATATTAAGTGCGTTAGCAATTATTGGAATATCCTTTCTAAACAATTGATTTTGCAAATTATGCGTACTGGTAGAGACAATCTTTTTTTCATTAGAATCATTTAAAAGAAGAGGTATAATGTAGGCGAAGGTTTTGCCTATTCCAGTTTCAGCCTCAGCAAAAAGGATTGATTCATTTTTAATATTTGCCAAGCAATCATGGGCAAAACTGACTTGATTGCTTCTTGATTCAAAATTCTTAATTTTTTTTGATAAAATGCCATTATTATCAAAAATAGATTCAATATTGAATGAATTATCACTTTGTTTAGATTTGTTAATAAAATAGAATGATGCAGGGATTTTATCTTTATAATATTTAGACTCGCCAACAACCTTTTTGTTAAGTCTATTAATAATTATATACTCTAATAAATCCTTATTAAAAAAGTTAAATTTCTCCATTATATTTTTAATATTAATCAAAATATTAATTTCAATTTCATCAATAATATTTAACAATTCAAGAAACAACATTCCTGTAGAGGCAGCATCATCTTTAGCTCTATGAATATTATTTATATTAATACTAAAATTTTCACATAAAGATGAAAGTTTAAATGATTCAGAATAAAATAAAAAAATTTTAGATAGATGATAAGTGTCACATATATATTTATTAATAAAAATATTTTTTTTATTTAATTCTAAACTCAAAAAGTCTAAATCAAATTTCACATTATGTCCAATCAGGGGATAATCTTGAATAAAATCAAGAAAGGAATCTGATATTTCATTCACTCTGGGCTTATCTTTTAAATCTTTATCTGAAATTCCAGTTAACTCTGAAATAAACGAAGAGACATTTTTATTTGGATTTATTAATGTTGAAAAGGTATCAACTAATTTTCCATCACTATACTTACATGCGGCTATTTCAATAATTTTATCACTTTTAAGATCAGTTCCAGTAGTCTCAATATCTATTGCAATAAAATTATTTAATTTTATATCATTTAAAATATTTTTTATCAATCTTAAATTCCTGCAAAAACTTTAAATACATCAACTATTAAAGATGGTTTTTTATATACTGCATGTTTAAACACTGAACTTAGAGTTCTTTTATTTTCAGGAATTAGTGAAACTTTTTCTGCTATATAATTTAAATCTTCATCATTCAGCTGATGAATTGATTCTTTAATACGATAAAAACGATTATGATTATTGCCAAACTCCTTAAATAGTCTTTGAGGATATTTCATTAAGTATTCTTTTGAATAATCTTTATCATGTAATGATTGAGCTGCAATTTGTCCCGCAATCTGACCTCCTCGCATACCTGAAGCTATTCCGCCACCTGTCATTGGATTTATCTGATGAGCGGCATCACCAACTAACATCAATCCATCATTAATTGGTTCTGACATTGGTTTAGGACAAGAAACCCCACCACAAACTGTAGTCAATATAGATACATTCGGATAATTTTTTTTTAAAAAATCATCTAAATAAGATTTAGCACTTTTTCCTTTCTTGGAATATTTTCCACTTATACCAATTCCTATATTTGCACTATTTTCTCCTTTCGGAAAAATCCACAAATATCCTCCTGGGGCATATTCCTTGCCAACAAACATAATCATTTTATCTTGCGGTATATCAATATTACTTACTGAATACTGTATACATGACTCCATATCTTTCATCTTTACTAAAGTCTTTATTCCTCCCCATCTACCAATCCTAGACTCTATTCCATCAGCTCCAATAACAATTTTAGATTTAACCTCTACAACATCACTAAAATATTTTAACTTAACTCCATTAACAAAACCATCTTTTATAATCAAATCATTGACGTAACATCTTGTAAATACTTCAGCCCCTTCATTAACAGCTATTTTAGCTAAATCATAATCGAAAACTCTTCTATTTAATATATATCCTGTTTCATTTTTAAATTCTATATCTATCTTGTGATTTTGTGGAGAAACTAAAGTAGCTCCCTTTATTTCTGATGCAATCCAACTTTTTTTAGGTTTGAAATACTGATTTAATCCATTATATCCTATTGCTTCTCCACATCTAACTGGATAACCAATATCTCTATCTTTTTCAAATAAACAAACAGAAAAACCAGCCTTAGCTATCTCATAAGCGGCCATGGACCCAGATGGTCCTCCACCTACAACAATCACATCATAATAAGATTTAATTTTCAATTTTCAATACCTCAATCGGACAGATATATGCACATAAATTACAATCAATACATTCAATATGGTCAATGTCTATAGAATTATTATCTAATTCTATACAATCTACAGGACAAACAGTAACACAAGCCCCGCAATAATCGCATTTATCTTCAATTATATTAATCATCTACAAGAAAAGTTGGATAATGAACATTAAATCTGTGCCAATAATAATATTTACTGATATAAAATATTATTAAAATAGAAATAAATAAAAATGGATATATAAACATCATAAAAAGATTAAATATTGCAATGGGATAACTCTTTAATCTTAAAATATCTTTATTTTACATTCTAAAGAATGCATAGCAAAAAAATGGAAGACAAACAATAAGCATCGTTGAGGCCAAAGGATCATTAAAGTTATATGAAAAAACAAAACCTATTATTGTAAAAACCATTGATGTGAAAATTATTTTTTTCAAATTATATTTATGAACATCAGTAAGACTTCTAATATTTTTTATTATGCTAAGACTTAAACAAAAAAGTATATATGGCAATAAAAGTATAATAAAATCTAATTTTAAGATAGACTGAAAAATAAAATTACTGGAATAGATAAATCCTATCAAAATCAATAAAATACAATATGCTAAATCACAAATTATATCCTTAAATAAAAATTGTATTTTCTTACTATAATATATTTTGCTTAAAAATATATAAAAGAAAAATCCCAGAATCATTAATTCGAACTTAATAAAAAATAATAAGGCCAAACAAAAAAAACATATAAGATTATGAATTTTAATACTTAAAGCTTCTGAAAAAATAATATTAAAATTTTCTTTAGATAATTTAGGGAATAGTTCTGAATTTTGCTGAGAGTCAAAACTCAAGGTATTTAAAGTACTCAATAAAAGTGAAATACTTAAAAACAAAAGTAATGTTTTTAAATTAAAATCAACAATATACATTTGAGTTTCTTGAAAAAAATAAACAGGTGAATATGTGTTTAAGTACATCCCTAAACATATAAAAACCCAAACTACAAAAAATAAAATTGGATTAAATAAAAAAAACATATCCAATTGAGGGACAATTTTTTTATGCACTGGATTAAATTTAAAAAAATTTTTTATCATTTTATCTTGAAACCACCAATTTATCTAAATAATCTTTAGAGACTCCTGTAATATATTCTCCATTAAAGCATGAAGTGTCAAAACTTTTAATCTTAGGGTTAACAGAACTTACAGCAGAAATTAAATCATCTAAATCCTGGTAAATTAATTTATCAGCTCCAATTTCCAAGCATATCTCATCAATACTCCTTCCATAAGCTATCAACTCTTTAACATATGGCATATCTATTCCATATACATTGGGAAATCTAATTGGTGGAGAAGCGCTAGCAAAATAAACTTTCTTTGCACCAGCATCTCTGGCCATTTGTATAATCTGTTTACTGGTATTTCCTCTAACTATTGAATCATCAATCAATAAAACATTTTTATTTTTAAATTCTCCTTCAATTGTATTTAATTTCTGTTTTACTGATTTTTTTCTTGCTTTCTGTCCAGGCATTATAAAAGTTCTTCCTATATATCTATTTTTAACAAAGCCTTCCCTTAAATTTTTATTAAGTCCAATACTAATTGGCAAAGCACTTGTTCTACTTGTATCAGGTATTGGAATTACAACATCTATATTTTCTAATTCTTGCCTGGATAACTCTGATTTAATTTTTTCAGCTAAAAATTTTCCCATTGACAACCTGCTGCTATATACATTTATTCCATCTATAGTACTATCTGGCCTTGCTAAATAAACATATTCAAAAATACAAGGATTTAGCTTTGTTTTACCTTTGTATAAATGTTTTGAAATGTTACCCTTAAGATCAATAAAAACTGTTTCTCCCGGATTTACATCAGAAATCAAATCATATCCTAAACAATCTAAAGCAACACTTTCAGAAGCAAACATATATTTACTATTTTCTTTTGAGCCATAAACTAAAGGTCTAATTCCATTTGGATCCCTAAATGCTATTATACCATACCCTAAAATCATTATTATTACAGAATAGGCCCCTTCAACCCTATCATGAACTTCATCTACGGCTGTAAAAATATCTTCTTTACTTAAACTAGAATTACTGTTTTTATTTAATGCATGGGCGAAAACATTTAATAAAACTTCAGAATCAGATGAGGTATTGATGTGTCTTAAATCAGATTGAAATAATTTTTTTCTTAACTTATCCGCATTAACTAAATTTCCATTATGAACTAAAACTAATCCGTATGGTGAATTAACATAAAAAGGCTGAGCCTCTTCATAATTATATGAACCCGCAGTTGGATATCTAGTATGTCCTAGACCTATTGAACCTTTTAAATTTAAAATATTTTCTTCATTAAAAACATCTCTTACAAGACCATTGTCTTTATGCATATTTAAATGACCATCTTTATCTGAAACAGCCATTCCTGATGCATCCTGTCCTCTATGCTGAAGATTTGTTAGAGCATTATATATTGTTAAACAGGCATTTTCATTATTTGAAAAAACTCCTAAAATTGCGCACATTTTTTACTCCATACTTTTTTGTTCATTTTTATTAATTTCTGGTATATCATCAATATGAGAATCAACATAAGCGTCAATTATTCCATAAAAATATAAGAAAAATAACCACCAAAAACTTCTATTGCGATCTCCTATATCTCCAATTTCTTTTGCTAATTTAAACTCATTTATCCAATAAGATTTCATTGACAATAAAAAAATAGCTTTCAAAGGCTTATCATTATAAAACTGTCCCAAAGACATTCTTCCAGTAACTATTGGAAGCATATTCAATTTCCATGCAGTATCCTTATCTTTTTCAAATTGAACTGATTGCAGACTATCTGTTTCAACTTGAGCAAAAGCAAAACTTAAAATCAATAAAATTATAAGTTTATTTAACATCTTTAAAAATTGCTTCAATTTCAATTTGAGAATCTTTAGGTAATTTACTAACCTCTATAGCTGATCTTGATGGATAAAATAATTCATCTCCTTCAAACCATTTATCCCAAAAATCTTCAAATACCATATTTAAATCATTGAATTTTGATAAATCAGTCAAATAAACAGTTAATTTTACAATATTTTTTAATCCACACTTTCTTTCATCAAGAATACCTTTAATATTTTCTAAAGTCTGGGTCACCTGATCTTGAAAATTATCTGAAACTAATTCTCCAGTTAAAGGGTCCAATGGAATTTGGCCAGATGTAAATGTAAGGCCAGAGATATTTATAGCTTGAGAATATGGACCGATAGCCTTAGGAGCATTTTCAGTTTTAATTACTTCAGGATTACTCATTATTCAAAATCCCAAAGATATAATCCCACTTCATTACATTCTACCCTATTAATAGTTTTTTTCATTAAAGTTAACATTATTTCACATGTAGCCGTTACAACAGCGGAAAAAAGATGACCGCCAAAAGCATTGCAATCTTCATCTGAAATAGTTGTATGTATATGAACAAATGGTTCATTTTCCTTTATTGTGATATTTCCAATAATACCAGTCAACTCATATTCTCCATTAAAATCTTTTTTAATATATTTTTTTTCTGACAAAGGATATGCCCCTAAAATTATATTTTCTGCAGCACCTATACCATTAATCCAACAAGATTTTATATCTATATCCTTAGCTATTTTATACAGAGATTCTAAAATTTCATCACCTTTTTCTAAAACAACCAATACTTTATTTTCACTAACTCTGTACTTCATCTTTCCATCTTACATTCAATTCTCTATTTGCTTTTGTTTCATTTAATTTTCTTACTGGTGTATTTAATGGGGCCTCCAATAATGATTCATCATCCATATCAATAGATTTATTAATTTGAATCAATGTGTCAGCAAACTTTTCAATAGTTTCTCTTGATTCAGTTTCAGTTGGCTCTATCATGATTGATTCTTCTACATTTATCGGGAAATATACTGTTGGTGAATGAAAACCGTAATCCAATATTTTTTTTGCTATAACTAGAGCCTTATATCCTTTTTTCTTTTGTTTTACAGCTGAAATAACAAACTCATGTAATGTACCATCAGAGAAGGGGACATCATAATGATCTTTCAATAAATATTTTAAATAATTTGCATTTAAAACAGCATTTGTTGAGACCTCTTTTAAACCCTTGTTTCCCAAAGACAGTATGTAAACATATGCTCTGACTAAAATTCCAAAATTTCCAAAAAAACTATGAATTCTTCCTATGCTATCTTTATTGTAATGTAAAAAATAATTTTTATTTTTTTTATCATATTCAACTGTTGGAAAGGGTAAAAAATCTACTAATTTTTCATTAACACCAACTGGACCTGAACCTGGACCTCCTCCACCATGAGGAGTAGAGAAAGTTTTATGCAAATTGATATGCATAATATCAAAACCCATATCATCTGGTTTTACAATTCCTACCAGCGCATTTAGATTGGCTCCATCCATATACATTAGTCCATCTACACTATGAATAATTGAGGTAATCTTTTCTATATGATCCTCAAATAAACCTAATGTATTTGGCTGGGTCAGCATCATTCCAGCTACACTATCATCAACCAATTCATTTAAATGTTCTATATCAACTCTTCCTCTATTGTCAGACTTAACCTGTCTTACTTGATATCCAGACATTATAACACTTGCTGGATTTGTTCCATGAGCAGTTTCAGGAATAATAATAATACTCTTATCTTTATTTTTTTTCTTTCTATGATACGCCTTCATCAGCAACAATCCAACCATTTCACCTTGAGAACCAGCTGATGGCTGTAAAGAAACAGCTTTAAAACCTGTTATCTCTATAAGCATACGCTCTAACTCATAATATAACTTAAGGGCTCCTTGTACGGACTCTAGGGGTTGATTGGGATGCAATAATGAAAAACCAGGTAATCCTGCAATATAATCATTAATTTTTGGATTATATTTCATAGTACAAGAACCTAATGGATAAAAATCCTTATCAACATGATGATTTTTTACAGAAAGATTAGTATAATGCCTTACCACCTGAAACTCAGTTAGTTCAGGTAAATTCGGATTTTTTTTTCTTAAAAAATTATCAGGAATAAATTCATTTAGTTCTATATCTTGAAATTCAACTTCAGGTAATTTAAAACCTTGTCTATTTTTTTTGCTTTTTGTGAAGATTAAAGGATTTAATGTATTTATCATAGTGTTGAGCATTCCTTATTAATTATTTCTAAACCTATATTTAAAACTTTTTCAATATTTTCATTTTCACTAAATGACAACAATCCAAAAAATTTACTTCCTCCACCATTTAAACCCAATTCAGATGCAATTTTTTTTATTATCAATCCAGCTTCAAGATTGTTTGGTATATCTTTTGTTGAAACACATAATAACTTCGATTTATCTGATTTTAAACCAATCAAACCAATACCGCTATCTTTTAGCTTATATCTTATATTATCTGCCATTAATTGAGGATTAACTTCACCGTTTATGGAATCCGAAAATACTTTTATTCCATTATTTTCTTTAAGATTTTCTTCAAAAGATGAAGATAATCTATAGTTAATATTTTCTTCCATTAGTTTATTTATAGATTCATCTTTTTTCTTTAAATTGGCATTTAAATCATTTACTCTACTTATAATTTCTTTATCATTGCAATTTAAAAGTCCTCTTAAATCATTAACTATATATTCATTATTGTTTAAATATTTTAAAGCAGCTTCAGCCGTTAAAGCTTCTATTCTTCTAACACCTGATGCCAAAGAAGATTCTGATACTATTTTAAACAAACCTATATCTCCAGTTGCTTCAACATGTGTTCCACCACATAATTCTTTAGAAAAACCATCAATATCCACAACCCTGACTTCATCATCATATTTTTCACCAAATAAAGCCTCGGCACCTTCTTTTTTAGCTATATCAAAATCTTTAATAGTTACATTTAAACTTATATTTTCTCTTATTATTGAATTTACACTTTCCTCAATTAATTCAATTTCATTTTTAGAAATTTTTTGATAATGAGTTAAATCAAAACGCAATCTATCTTGAGCAACTAAGGAACCAGCCTGTTGTACATGATCTCCAAGAATATTTTTAAGTGCCCGATGCAATAAATGTGTAGCGGTATGATTTGATCTAATCATATTCCTATTTAAGGAATCTATCTCGACAGAAATATCTGTATTTTTCTGTTCATCAATATTGCCTCTATGTACCTTTCCATAATGACAAATAGCATCTTCACTTTTATAGGTATCTGAAACCAAAAACTCGAAATTCTCATTTTTCAATATTCCAGTATCACCAATTTGACCACCAGATTCAGCATAAAATGGGGTTTTATTTAAAACTATCTCCATTTGTCCATTAGAATATCTATATTTAACAATTTGAGAAATTGACTTATCATTTTCATATCCAACAAATAATGAATGATTATCAGAATCTTCAAAAAATATCCAATCATTATCTGTCTCACTGGATTTAAATTTGTTATGACTCCTTCCCATTTCCTTTTGTTTCAGCATTAAATTTTCAAACTTATCATTGTCAACTTTAATTCCTTTTTCTGAAGCTAACAGTTCTGTCAAATCAAGAGGGAAACCATAAGTATCATATAATTTAAAGGCATCTTCTCCTGAAATTAAATTAGGGTTATCATCTGTGATTTCTTCAAATAGCTGTAAACCTCTATCTAGGGTCTTCCCAAATGATTCTTCTTCAGATTTTATAACATTTGATATATGTTCTTTCTTTTCTAATAATTCAGGATATGCATTACCCATAATTTTAATTAAATCATCAATAAGCATATATAAAAAACCGCCATTGATTCCTAATACGCGGCCAAATCTTACAGCCCTTCTTAATACTCTCCTTACAACATATCCTTGTCCTTCATTAGATGGCATAATGCCATCAGCCAATGAAAAAGATATCATTCTGGCATGATCTGCTATAACCCTATGCGGAACTCCATCGTTAAATGAATAATCTTTATTTGAAATTTCAACTATTTTATCGATTATCGGTTTAAATAAATCTGTTAAATAATGATCATCTAATTTGTTAAGAGTAGCTACTATCCTCTCTAATCCTAAACCTGTATCAACATGTGTAGATTTTAAATTTTCTAAACTTCCATCAGATTTTCTATTGTACTGCATAAATACAAGATTCCACAACTCACGATACTCTTCATCAGAATTTACGCCATCCTTATTCTGTGAATTTATATCATCACCCACATAATAATGAATTTCTGAACAAGGACCACAAGGTCCAGTTTCACCCATCTCCCAAAAATTATCTTTATTGCCAAATTTTAAAATTCTTGAAGAATCGATATCAGTATGTTTTTTCCATAATTCACCAGATTCATCATCATCCTTATATATGGTGACCCATAATCTGGTTTTATCCAATTTCCAAACTTCAGTTAACAATTCCCATGACCATGCTATAGCTTCTTTTTTATAATAATCTCCAAAAGACCAATTGCCGAGCATCTCAAAAAATGTATGATGATATTTATCTACTCCAACTTC
>PASS01000071.1 GCA_002712165.1 Fidelibacterota bacterium | reverse complement strand
TCAAGCAGACCCACCTCAGGCTCAGGCTCAGGCTCAGGCTCAGGCTCAGGCTCAGGCTCAGGCTCAGGCTCAGGCTCAGGCTCAGCGGCAGGCGCAGACTTAGCCTCTGGGGCTTCACTGCCGCTTTCCTCATCCTCGGATAGTATCTTCCGAATAGACGCCAGGATGTCCTCCATTGAAGGTTCTTGTTGGCCTTCAGAACTCATACTTTGCGCGCTCCCACCAGCTTTACGCATGGTATTTCGCAGTAATCTAAATGAAAAGGTTAAACAATTCTATAACATGGGAGAGTTTTCGCTCCCGCCTTTTTCAAGGTTAATGATAATACAGACCCTTAATTTACAGTAACTAAGCTAGATATCTGCAGACTATTCGCCTCATTCGTTTATGGACGGTACTCCCCCGCCAAAAAGCTGATACTCAACATCATCAAAATACGATTCATAATCGTATGTAGGCACATCAAGGGCCATATCCGCACCTGATAGCATCCCCATCGCTGACAAAAGCTGATAAGCAGCAACCACCTGATCACGCTGTGCCTGGACAAGATTTACTCTCGAATTCAGAAGACGCTGCTCCTCTTCAAGCACATCCAACACGGTCCGCGCACCTACCTCAGCTTCCCTTTGAACGCCCTCCAAAGCGATTTCGTTAGCACTGACCTGAGATTGAAACGATTGTATAGCAGCGGTAGTCGCTTGGAGATTTTCCCAGGCCGCGGTTGCAAAGTTGCGCGCATCCAGTCGTGCTTGATCTGCCAGGAGGCGTTGCTGACCCGCCGTGTGCTTAGATTGGCGAAGACGAGCATATTCGGCGCCCGCTTGATAAATTGGGACACTTACCTGAGCGACAGCTGAGACGTTCTCGGATCGTGACTTATCGGCAACCGTGTTCCATCCCTTATTGTAACTGCCTACAATTTGAATCGACGGAAGAAGGTCGCTACGAGCGAGCGAAATTGCCTCGTTAGCAGCAAGTGCATTATAATCTGCTGCTAGGTAACTGGGGTTTTCGGCAATAGCAATATCAATTGCCGCCTGAAGGGAGTCCGGCAAAAAACTTGGTAAATCAGGGCGCACAAGGTTTTCAGGCGCTTTGCCAACCACATTTTGATATGTAGAACGTGCTTGCTGTAGAGCACCCTCTGCCTGCACCAATGAAGCCTTAGCGCCAGCTAGGTTTGCCTCTGACTGAGCCACATCTGTTCGAGTTATTTCGCCAACACGAAACCGATCGTTGGTCGCCTCTAACTGACGGGTTAAAACCTGAACATTATTCATTCGTAAATTGACGACTGCTTGATTTTGTAAAACATCTAAGTAGGCTGTTGAGACTTGTAACAAAACCTGTGATTCGGTGGCCTCAAGAAGAGCGCGTTGAGCTGCAACGCGATTGCGAGCCTGAGCAGTTTGCGAGATGGTTCGAAACCCCCTAAAAACTGGCTGGGTAAACTGAACTCCAACGCTTTCAGATGTCCGCTGGTAAACACCACCGGTCACTACCTGTCCAACGCCACCGCCAGCAAAAATTTTATTTTCGCTTCTATTTCGTTGAATTTGGCCGTTTAACCTGAGTGTCGGACGCCATCCAGAAAGGGCAATAGGAACATTTTCATCAGTCGCTCGTAGTTGTGCACGAGCTGCAAGTAAGTTGGGATTACCCTGATAGGCGAGAGCCATAGCATCTTTAAGGGTATCAGCTAAGGATGGCGACACCAGAAAACCTAGAGCTATTGCCCCCAACAGCGCAGTTTTAATGTGTCTTACCGCTAGCGAGTATAGTGCCATGATCATGCCGTCCGTTTAAATTTCAGTTTAGAACCCTATTTTCGGTATGACTTATCGTCTATCTGAAGCTTGTCGGGAACGCCACCGCTTTCATGCAACTGATTGAAATCGTGCTACCGGCAAGTGACACCAAAATCCAACGATCTCAATTCTTAAATTGATAAACACTATATTTAGTGCCAAAGCCCGCATTCTTAAGTTAATAAATAAGATGCAAATAGACCCATAATATATTGTTATAATTTATATAAATTCTCTGAACAGATACCTCGCCGCACAGATTGGACCGGAAGACCAAATTCAAAAGTTAAAATACCCTATGGCAAACCCAAATAACGCCGGGCAGGATTTCAACTGTTTGCAAGGCGGTTAAAAAACAAAATTTCGCTGCTTCTCAAAGCCGGGGAGACATGGCGTCATCGCATCAAACTCTTGTCGACTGCCATACGAGTCTCCCGCCCTCTTAACCAGAGTTGCCCGACCAACTGGACCTTCACGGACTACGCATGCTAACCGCCCCCCCTCCTTGAGCTGATTCCGGAATTGATCAGGTATCATTTCTACAGCTCCATCAACGATGACAGCATCAAAGGCCCCCATAAAGCCGGACTTAAGATCGCCGACGATCACTTTCACATTCTTAATACCCAACTCATCATAAATTTTAACCGCTCTACCCGCTAAATCAGAATCGCTCTCCAAGGCCACCACGGCATCTGCCATACTGGCGACGACAGCCGCGAGATAACCGGTACCAGCTCCAATCACCAAAACTGAGTCTGCAGCTTCCAACTCGGCCAATTGAATCAAGCGGGCAACCACCAATGGTTCCATCACAAAACGGCCGTTACCAATAAATAAATCTTCATCTAGGTAAGCAAAATTCTGCTTATCTATGGGTAAAAACTTTTCCCTAGGCACACATCCCATAGCGTCAATTACGAGCGGATCGGTCACTTCAGAGGTTCTTATTTGGCTCGCTACCATTTTTTCGCGAGCTCGGTCAAAATCCATGTCTTATCCCCAAAAACACCACATTACTTGCCTTTCCCGCTTATACGCGCTCATGAAAAAATTCTCAACGGTGCGCAAAGCGTTTAAAAACAGGTTGTTATTGCTTAAAGCCCTTTGGATGCCTTGACCGCCAATTAGCACCCTTTTATATAACCGTGCCTTTTGCAGATTAGGCCTTCAACAGTTTGAAGCGGCAGGCCTCCAGGTGCCTGGGGCTGAAGGCATGAAGGCCGAGTGGCAGAGTGGTCATGCAGCGGATTGCAAATCCGCGTACGTCGGTTCGATTCCGGCCTCGGCCTCCACATTTGCGGAACGTTGGTCCGGCGTAGCTCAATGGTAGAGCATGCGACTGTTAATCGCAGGGTTACAGGTTCGAGTCCTGTCGCCGGAGCCATATTTACCGTTCCTTGGAGCGCTTAATTTAAAATACTAATTATGCGCCGGGTGACAGAATCATTTTCTCACGAGCAACAATCGTCCCTGACCATACAGAGCGTGCTTCGAGTTCTAGCTTACGCATAAAATCATCCTCATGATCTGGGTCATGATGGAATATTGCCAAACTGCGGACGTCAGCGGCCTTACACAATCGAATTCCCTCTTGCCATGTCGAGTGGCCCCAACCAATCTTTGAGGGAAACTCTTCGTCAGTGTAGGTACTATCATAAATTACCAGGTCAGCACCCTCTATAAGCCCAAGTACGTTTTCATCTAACTTTCCAACGACATGTTCTGTGTCAGTGACGTAACATAAAGACCGACCGCCATATTCAATGCGATACCCGGTCGCACCGTTTGGATGATTTAACGGAGCGGTCTTAATTTTGACACCACCAGACATTTTCCATGAGTAACCAGCTTCGAAATCTTCATATGCCATATTGGCCTGCAATGCCTCAAGCGGTACAGGAAATGTCGGGTTTGACATTTGGCTGGCTAAGACACTTTCAACGCCGCCAGCCTTAGATAAATGCCCGGCATAAACCGTGAACTGATTATTAGCCATGAAAGCTGGACCAAAAAAAGGGAAGCCATTAATATGGTCCCAATGCGTATGGGTCAGCAGCAGAATGCCCTTTTTCACTCCATCCTGAATAAAATCTCGGCTTAGATTTCTTATCCCCGTGCCTGCATCAAGGACAATACGATGCTCACCAGCAAAAACCTCTAAACAGCTCGTATTTCCGCCGTAAACCACATGCTCCGGCGAAGGACACGCAATACTACCGCGAACACCCCAAAATTTAACTGCTAATGTCATTCGGTTTTGCACCCGCTTGCATCACTTTAGCTGCTCCAACCACCTGCGGCAGCCCCATTCAAAGCGAGCCTTTAAGCTTGTAACATCCCTGACATACCACAAAAAGAAGTGAACCCACCAATGAATATTGAAAACCCGCACGCATCATCATTAGAGGTGCGTGAGAAACACTTTCTAGTTGCGGCAACGCGTCGCCTGCCCAGCGCATGCGAGGAAAGGCTGATTGCAAAATACTTTTTGAGAAAAGGGGATGATAACGCCACCTATTCTTCATCTATATTCAAAGCCCACGCAGAGGGCGCTTCAGCCCTGATTGTTACTCCCGCAGAAAGACTGGACGCCAACACCATAAACTCCCTGCCCCAAACGGTTAAAATTATAGCTACTTTTTCGGTTGGCCATGAACATATAGACTTAGATGCTGCTTCTGCGCGTGGTCTAATAATTACTAACACTCCCGGCGTTCTTACTGCAGCAACGGCTGACCTCACCCTTCTTCTCATTCTAGCTGCAGCAAGGCGCGCGCGAGAAGGGCAAAAGCTGATACACTCTGGAAACTGGAGTGGCATTCGCCCAACACAATTACTTGGTACACAAGTGAAAGGTAAGCGGCTTGGTATAATTGGCATGGGTCGGATTGGGAGGGCTGTTGCAAACCGCAGCCGCTCGTTTGGTATGAAAGTATATTATCACAATCGCCAACCAATAAACTCCAATGACAATGCCGAGGCTATATATGTTCCTAGTCTAAATGATCTGATATCCCAGAGTGAAATCTTATCGCTACATTGTCCACTTACGCCGGAAACCAAAAATATCTTGAATGCGCAGCGCATTGCGAACTTGCCCGAAGGGGCAATCGTCGTAAACACCGCACGAGGACCGTTAATTGATGACAACGCTCTAATTGAAGCGCTACTTTCCAGAAAAATTGCTTCAGCCGGGCTAGATGTTTACGCTAGCGAACCTAACATTGATAAACGCTATCTAACTATGGAAAACGTTTTTCTACTGCCTCACCTAGGCAGTGCAACTAAAGACACCCGCGCCGCTATGGGAATGTTAGCCATTGACAGCATTGAAGCTGTGCTCAACGGACATGAGCCGCCTCATCAGATCCTTTAATTACCTCGAATTTTGCGCATTCTGCTGGGATTGTTGAGAAGGTTTATTAGAGCCAACATAGGCTGCCGCACAATGCTCGGCACAGTAGGACTTCCCCGGAACCACCGTTGCACCACAAAAATGAAAATCATCATGTTTGGGATCACCAATGGGCCACCTACAGGTCTGTGAGGACAAGTCGGTTAAAGTAAAAACTTTCTTTTCTTTCTTAGGCGCGGCTACCTTCTTTTGCCGTTTGATCGGCGATGGACGGACCTTTAAACCCAGACGATGAGCTTTGCCCACCACAGCATTTTTTGAAACATCTAAGCGCTTTCCAATCTCACCTGTCGTCAAACCTTCAGACCACAAGTTCCTCAACTTTAAAATTTTTTCGTCTGTCCAGCTCATGAGACTAGATCCTTCGCGTAAAGCGGGAAGATACTCGGCAGAGGCTAGTGTGTCCACTGCGGTGATTGCTAAAGCTTCAGCTCATCCGAATTCAAGGAGAAAATAGACTTTGGGTCCTCAATTTCAAGGACCCATATATCTGGATCATATTTAACCTGCCGGTCGAGATAAGCATCAGCATCAGCTTCAGACACATGATTTGACCCGGTAGCCTTGAGCCAGGCAAGTTGCCCATCCGGAGCCGTAGCACCTGAAAAGACCTCACAGCCAACCCGAAATCTATTAACTTTAATGAAAAGTGCACCCGCCTCAGGGTTGCCCTTGCGCACAACAGTTGCCATTAAACCTTCTGTAGTGCAGCGTTTAAGCCAGGCCTGCACCCGCAATACGGTCTTGATTCGGTTAATAGTTGGACGGCGATTGGTCACAGGACAAAAAAATCTACAAATTGTTTAAGGCTTTGATAAGACTTTTGGTTAAGGCTTTGGTAGTACTTTCTGATACACTAAATTCAATAATGCGGAATTAGGTAGCGATAGGCGCCGTTAGCGCTCGACTCTGTTTTGGGGATGATCAAAAACATGACTCGTCTTAGCGATAGTAGGCAGTTCTATCCATGATGGGAATAATCGGACTCATATTTGTATTTGGCATGGTTTTTGGCGGGTACATGCTTCACGGTGGCAGCATGGGTGTTATCTTTGCATCCCTTCCAACCGAGTTAATGGTAATTTTTGGTGGTGCCATAGGGGCACTTATCGTGGGCAACACTGCTGACACGATAAAAGCCACAGCCAAAGGCGTTAGACAAGTCTTCATAGGCCCCAAATGGACCGAGCAAGACTTTACGGACATGTTGTC
Source organism: Fidelibacterota bacterium (assembly GCA_002712165.1). GTDB lineage: Bacteria > Pseudomonadota > Alphaproteobacteria > Rhodospirillales > Rhodospirillaceae > UBA11612. The sequence continues at coordinate 17,776 of PASS01000071.1, read as the reverse complement.
TTTATTATTTACTCTTACCAAGATGATCAAATCTAAAGGAATCCTGGCCATCGAGGTTCATATCGAGAACCCCCAAGAAAGTGATATTTTTCAAAGATACCCACGCATTCTTGAAGATCACTTCGCAACTGATTTTATCGCTGATACACTTAGGATGCTGTCGATGAATCTTGATGATCCTCATCAAGTATTCGATACGATGGAATCTCAGCTTGATAAACATCACCATGAAAAACTACGGCCACAGGAAGCCTTGCAAACAATGGCTGATGGCCTCCCCGCCATTGGCATTGTAGCCGCGGTCTTAGGTGTCATTAACACCATGCAGTCGGTTACCGAACCCCCTGAGGTATTGGGAGGCATGATTGGTTCAGCACTTGTAGGAACTTTCTTAGGGGTTTTCTTAGCCTACACTATTGTTGGTCCGTTTGCGGTGCGATTGAAGAGTATTATAGATGAAGAACATCAATTTTACGTGATCATCCGGGATGTCCTTGTAGCTCATCTCAAAGGTAATGCACCTCAGGTTTCGGTTGAAATCGGAAGGGGCAACGTCCCAACTGATTTACAACCATCTTTTTTTGAGCTTGAAGAGGCTCTGAATGCGGCCACCGAATAATAAGTTAGAAACTACCGGCATTGTGTGGCCATAGGTCTAATCCCCTGCGCCTATCTAACTACTTCACTCGTACTCGCCAGAGATGTCATAGCCTTTGAAAATTCATCGCCTTATTCTGCGATGATCAATTGCCCGTAAATCCATGGATGTGCCTTAGAAGTATAGGTGTAGGTTCCTGGAGTATGAAATTTAATTACCGCGGATTTACCAGGCGGTATGGGACCAGATTCCCATGATCCGTCCTCGGCTGAAACATCACGAGTTATCTCGCTATTATTTGTCCATTTTACATTATCACCAACACTGATACGCGCTCTGACAGGAACCAGCGCGTAATTATCTGCAAATTTTTCACGCGCATGTAAACTGATGGTACTATCCGTTTCGTTAGCCATAAAAATCTCATTAGTCGGTACAACCCGTCCGGAAAATCCAGACACGGAGCCTGGTTGAGGGGGACCACTAGTTGCAGGGTCTAAGGTTCCACCGAGAGCAAAGCCCCATACTGTCTGTCCCGCGATAACACTTACAAACTGCTTACCGGCCACTTTATAAATCGTCACAGGGCCGGCAACAGCGGCTCCGGTTTGAAACTCCCAAAGTAAATCGCCATTATGCACGTCGTAGGCTTGCATATTACCATTTGGCTCTCCGTGAAATAATAAATCCCCAGCTGTTGTGGTAGCCCCGCTACCGTTCGAGATAGGCCGGGGCATGCGTTTCTGCCATGTAATCTTCCTTGTGGCAGCATCGAATGCTACCAACAAGCCATATGAATTTACTCCCGGCACTGGTGTACTACCACCGCTAAAAAAATAAGGATCGATCGCGCGGCGCGTCCAGCTGGCACTAACCGAGCCTGCAATGTAGAAGTGATTCGTATCCGGATGGTAACTCATAGGCGCGAAACGCGTCGCACTGCCCGGCAGCATTATATTAGGATCATCAAAATCAACTGCATCGAAGAAACATCCAAGCTTAAAACCTTCCGGGACTAATTCTTCCTGAACACAAGGAAATCCAACCTGATCAGAATCTACAGGGAAAGGCTGTGTTAACGCGCTATGCAGTCGCTCCACCTGCCTGCGTGGAAGGTCTTCGATAGCATGAAGCGGCTCACCATTCGCACGGTTGAACAGGAAGATATTACCATCCATACGCATTGCTGCCAAAGCCGGAACAGTTTTACCGTCAACCTCAGCTTCATAAAGCACAACTGGAGCTCCGACATCAGCTTCCCACATGTCATGCCTGGTCATTTGAAAGTGCCAGCGATACTTACCCGTACTAAGGTCCACAGCAACAATGGATGAGGTGAATAAGTTATCACCCGCACGAACTTCTCCACCCTGCATAGGGAATGCATTGCCAGTCCCGAAGTATACTAGCCCCAGATCTACATCCACAGCTTGGCTAGCCCACACACCACCGCCACCTTGTTTCCAGGCATCATTATCTTGGGGCCAAGTATCGTTACCCAGCTCCCCCCGCCCTGGTACTGAGTTAAATTCCCAAACTTTAGCTCCGGTCTTTGCATCGAGAGCTACTGTCCGTCCGCTGATACCAGCGTCACCGCTACCGATACCGACAAGGACTAATCCTGCGGCGTAGACAGGCGCAGCAGCAATAAATTCTCCTGGTGGTACCGGGTCTGCACCAGCAAGTTCGCTCCAAATTTCTTTGCCAGTTTTTTGATCGACGGCTACAACACGGCTATTATTGAGACCAACAAATACTTTTCCCTCTCCGGCCGCCGCACCTTTGACTAGTACAGACACACCTGCTCCATCATCTGGCTTATATTGCCAAACAACCTCGCCTGTAACAGCATTGAGCCCAGTGATGCCGCCAACACCTTCACCCGTGCCCTCGATGAATTCAGCTGCGCCATCTTGACTCGCATAAACCGCCGTTCCACCTGCTGGTATAAACATTAGGCCGTCGACGACTATCGGTGTATCGCGCGATATACCGCCTCTAAGAGTGGTTTTCCAAGCCGCCCTCAATTCACCAACATTCTTAGTGCTGATCTCATCAAGAGAGGAAAACCGTGTATTACCCCAATGCCCCCCATGCAGTGGCCAGTCATTCGTGGGAAACGCAGATAGATCTGCGTCCTGCTGTGTATCACACGCCGAAACAATCGTGAGAGCGCTAAAACATATCCCAAAAATTAGAATACGAACCATGCCACCCTCCCCATACTGTCTAACCAAGCAATAGGCATCATTATTAACACATCAGTCCATTACCTTCTCATAAATCATATAGCTTGAATAGATTGAAGCAATTACACTTTCAGCTGATTATGGTTCTGAAGTTCAGCACCTAAAAGATATTTGTGAGGTTAACATGCACACCGCCGCTACAGACCTGTTGGGCATAGACGTACCAATTTTCGCTTTTTCTCACTGCAGAGATGTGGTTGTCGAGGTATCCAAAGCCGGGGGGTTTGGTTGTCTAGGCGCTGGATATTACACAAAAGACCAGCTCAAAGAGGAACTGACCTGGATTGACGATCACATCGAGGGCAAACCTTACGGCATCGACGTACTCATGCCAAATAAGCACGCCCCGCTGGGTACAGTTAAAATTGACCCAACATCTCTACCACGCGAACAGAGCGATTTTCTAAAGAGATTGCTTGATAATGCTGGTGTACCAGAATTACCAAAAAGCGAATACGAAGCGATGATCCGAAAAGAGATTGAAAAGGTTAATATGACCCGTTCAGAGAGCGAATCCCTTTTCGACACAGCACTAGAGCATCCGATAAAGATGGTGGTAAATGCGCTAGGCGTACCATCCAAAGAACAAGTGGAGCGCATGCAGTCACGTGACATAAGAGTCGGGGCTTTGGTGGGCAAGCCCGAACATGCCATTAAGCAAAAAGAGGCCGGCGTTGATATTATCATTGCCCAAGGCAGCGAAGCCGGAGGTCACACGGGAACGATCAGCTCCATGGTCCTGTGGCCTCAAATTATCGATGCAGTGGCCCCGCTACCCGTCCTGGCAGCGGGGGGCATTGGTCGCGGGCGTCAGATGGCAGCAGCTATGGCAATGGGCTGCGCAGGAATATGGTGTGGTTCGATTTGGTTAGGAACAAAGCAAAGCGATTTGTTACCTGAAGAAAAGGAATGTTTGTTTGAAGGAAGGTCAGAAGACGCTATCCAGAGTCGAAGCCGCACGGGGAAGCCAGCTCGTGTCTTACGGAGTAAATTAACTGAAGCATGGGAACAACCTACTGCTCCTCCTTTTTTACCTATGCCATTACAAACACTCGTGACGATGGAGGCTCGGCTAAGAATCAATCGTGGAAAGGCCAAGGAGTACATGAGTCCTCCTGTTGGGCAAATTGTATCTAGTATAAACGACGAAGGTTCCGTCAAGCAGCTGATTTTCGATATGCTTATGGAATTTACAGATTGCGTCGAAAGATTAAACTCATCGATTGAGGCCAAATAGATTACACCTCAAGATGTTTCGAGAGAAATAATGACCTTGCCTTCCACTCTACGCGATACAACGTGATTAATCGCCTCAGCCGCCTGGCCCATAGAAAATACTTTTGAGATATAAGGTTTTATTTTTCCAGTCTCATACCAATCCAGCAGCTCTCTGATATTTGATTTTGCTTTAGACTCATTGGCTAGTACCCAGTTTCCAAAAAATACCCCAATAATTGCTGAGCGTTTTATCAGAACAAGATTAAGTGGTATTGTAGGTATATCTCCTGCTGCAAAACCAATTACTAATAAGCGACCGCCTGGCGCAAGACTGCGCACAGCCTGCTCAGAAAGAGTTCCACCTACTGGATCGTAGATCACATCTGCGCCCTTACCATCAGTTAAGTTCTTTATTGAATCTCGCAAATCTTGCTTAGAATAGTTTATAGTTTCATCTGCACCGTATTTTTTGCAAAGCTCAAGCTTATGTTCTGTAGATGCAGCCGCTATGACACGCGCACCCATGGCCTTGCCTAGCTCAACTGCTGTAAGTCCAACACCCCCTGCAGCTCCCAAAACTACGAGGGTGTCACCTATTTTGATCTGCGCCCTATCCTTAAGCGCATGGTGAGAAGTTCCATAAGTTATAAAAAAGCCACCAGCTGTAACGAAATCCATCACAGACGGAATATGAAATACCAAGGACGTATCAATCACCAAATCCTGTGAATAAGCACCCCCTCCCATAGGGTGGACCATTACCCGGTCACCTACTTTAAAATCAGTGACACCTGCTCCTACTTCGCGAATAAAGCCTGCACCCTCCATACCTGGTGAAAAAGGAAAAGCTGGCTTACTTTGATATTTACCGTTGATAATCAGACTGTCGGCAAAGTTCACACCAGCCGCTTTCATATCGACGGCTACCTGCCCCTCGCCCGGCAGGCACGGCTCAGCATCCCCAATGATAAGATTTTCCGGTGGACCAAATTCATTACACAGAACGGCTTTCATTTATCATCTCCCTTAAATCACACGCCTGTATTAACCTCACGAACAAAAGTTAGAATTTCATCCGCAAAAAGCTCATTGGTTTCCATAGCTGCAAAATGGCCACCACGATCAAAATTGACCCAACGAACAATATTATAATGTTTCTCTACCATGCTTCTAGGAGGGAATGGGATCAACTCTTTAGGAAATACTGCGATCCCAGTCGGTAGGTCTATCTTTACACCAGGGTCCATGAAATTACTTCGCTCATCACGAAATCCACGATAAAACCAGATAGAGGTATTAAAGGTACGTGTGACTAGATAAATCATAATGTTAGTGAGAATCTGATCTTTCGAGAACGCATTCTCGATATGCTCCGATCCATCAATGCCACGACTATCAGACCAAGAATTGAATTTTTCAACTATCCATGCTGCGACGCCAACAGGGCTATCCATCAGGGCGTATGACAAAGTTTGTGGCTTAGTACTCTGCAGATAAAAGTAACCGAACTCACGACTACGAATGCGATCAGCATTATCGGCCCAGACTCTTTCCTCATCACTTTCTGGCGCAACCGGCCCGTAGACACCATACATATTGTAATGCAATGCTTTACAACCACCACCTTTGGCCAAGCTATGGTCATGAGCTATCCATCCTGAAACTGCTGAGCCCCAGTCCCCGCCCTGGGCAATGTAATTTCTATAGCCGAGTACCCCGCGCATTAACTGATCCCACAACTTTGCTGTAGCACGCGGTCCCATGGGCCTTTTAGGTTTACCGGAAAAACCATACCCAGGCAGCGAAGGCATTACTAGTGTGAGTCCATCATCCTTATCACCACCAAATCGTTCAGGATGTGCAAGCCTTTCAATCACTCCGTAAAATTCAAAGACAGAACCAGGCCAGCCATGTGTCATGAGTAAAGTTGCGGGGTTGGCACCTGAGCCCTTTACATGAATAAAATGTATATCTTGCCCTTCAACATTAGCAATAAACTGAGGAAAACTATTCAAGAGGGTTTCCTCTTTCCGCCAATCATAATTATCAGCCCAATAGGCGCATAACTCCTTCATATAGGACATATCTGTACCGTAAAGCCAACGATCACTGGCATCTACTATTTCGGACATTTCCTCCCATTTATAGGCTCGCACCTTCTCGAGTATTTCATCGATGATAGTTTGAGGAACATCAATATTAAACGGCGTGGAAGTGCTCATAGCGTTGTCACTTCAGATTCTAATTTATCCCACTCTTGTTGTAAGATAGTCCAATCCTCTATAGATTCTTGTAACTCTTTTTCCAGATGAGAATATTGCATTTGCAAATCTTTAACTCCAGCAGGATCACCTGCATACAAATTGGGGTCAGAAAGCCTCTTCTTAATTGCATCTCGATCAGATTCTATCCGCGAAACGGTACGCTCTGCTCGTTCTAAGCGTTTCCTAAGCGGGGTTAGCACAGCACGCCTATCAGCAGCGCGTTTGCGTCCCAATTTTTTATCGATTTTTGGCCGATCATTTTTTAGATTAGCCTCGACTTCACCATTACTGGCATCTTGTTTTGTTTTTGCACCACTCCTGCCAAGCAACAAAAAGCGATAGTCAGCCATATCGCCGTCATAGGGTAATACCTTGCCGTTATCTACCAACCAGAGTCGATCAGCGATCAATTCTATAATATTAGGATCATGACTGATTAACACTACCGCACCTTCAAATGAATTTATGGCCTCAGCTAACGCTTGACGTGAGTCCATATCTAAATGGTTGGTAGGCTCATCAAGTAGTAGGATGTGAGGTTTTACAGCAGACATAAGCGCGAAAAGCAGCCGGGATTTTTCGCCACCTGACAGATGATCCACTTTAACATTTGCCCGCTCTTGAGAAAAGCCAAAGCGGCCGAGGTGATTGCGGAGCTCCTGCTCCGAATCTTTTGGGTACCGTCGCATCATCTCTAAAATTGGCGTTGCTGCTAGATCTAATTCTTCTGCTTGGTGCTGTGCAAAATAACCTACTCGGAGCTTTCTTGATTTACTGACATCACCCGACATTGCCTTTAGCCGTCCTGCAAGCAACTTTATAAAAGTTGATTTTCCATTGCCGTTAGCACCGATTAAGGCGATGCGATCGTCGCTATCTAGTCGTAGAGATAAGCCTCCCAGAATAACCTTACTGTCATATCCCAAATTAACATTATGCAGGCTAAATAAAGGTGGCGGTAATAGATCAATTTCTGGAAAACTAAAATCTATAATACGTTCATCCTGTTCGTCGGGAACCACCTCCATACGTTCGAGCATTTTTAGGCGCGATTGGGCCTGCTTAGCTTTCGACGCTTTATAACGAAAACGTTCAATAAATTTTCTAATCTCTAAGCGGCGAGCGGTCTGTTTTGCACGCATCTTAACATTCTGCTCCATTCGCAAGTGCCGTGCTTTTTCGAAACGGTCGTACCCGCCTCTATAAGTTATAAGTTTACCATTTTCTAAGTGCATGATTTCGTTGACTGAGCGATTCAGAAGATCGCGATCGTGACTGACCATCAGAATAGTGCCTGGATAGTGACGCAAATAGTCTTCGAGCCAGATTGTGGCTTCCAAGTCTAAGTGATTAGTCGGTTCATCTAGCAATAATAAGTCTGGGTTATTAAAAAGCAGACCTGCTAAAGCTACGCGCATACGCCAACCCCCAGAGTATTCTGTGCAGGGGCGTTTTTGGGCTTCCTCATCGAATCCTAAGCCCGACAGTATGCGCGCAGCGCGTGCATTGGCAGTATGCGCGTTTTTATCTTGTAAACGTGCATGAATCGCCGAGATACGATCGGGATTTGTCGCCGTTTCTGCCTCAGCATTTAGCAGCGTTAATTCCTTGTCCGCTGCCAGCACCGTATTAATCAGACTTTCTTTGCCGTTCGGAGCCTCCTGACTAGTGATCCCGATGCGCCAACGAACCGGAACTAAGATCTGACCACTTTCAGGAGAAGCCTGACCGATAATTAGTCGCAACAGGCTCGTCTTGCCAGTACCATTACGGCCCACCAGACCAACCCGGTGCCCCGCATCCACATTTGCAGCAGTCTGATTAAGCAAAATTCGACCGCCAATGCGATAAGTTAGGTTCTCAATTTTTAGCATGTAGGCGGTTTATCACGCTCTGCAAAAATAAGAAATCCACTGAAGAGAACAAAACAGTTGCAGGCTCAGTCGCTAGGGGCTAGGCACGCAGGGGCCGTAGCAACGACTATTCCTTTAAAGGAACACACCATGCAGATCAGGACGGTATTAAAGGCAACCGCTACAGTAGCAGTAACTATTCTGATAGCCTTTACAGTTTTTATTCTGATGTCCCACTCCCAACTCAGCCAGCAGCCTACGCAAAATCGAGTGGTTAAATCATTCGAATTGATTGGTGCCGATGGGAGCATAGTGACACCTTCATTATTTTTGGGAAAATGGTCGCTTTTATTCTTCGGATTCACGCGCTGCCCGGATGTTTGCCCCACTACACTAATTGATATAGGTCATATTTTGGAGCTCTTGGGATCAAAGGCGGAAATTCTACAACCGGTGTTTATTTCACTTGACCCTGAGTGGGACACTCGCCAACGAATGACCAATTACATGAAGAATTTTGACCCTCGGATTATAGGTCTGACTGGTAGCATGGAACAAATACGCACTGTTGCAGAAAATTACGGAGTCTTTTTTCGTAAGCAATCACTGAATGACGATGAATATACGATAGATCATAGCGCAGCACTTTATCTTCTCAATCAAGATGGGGTTTATATTCGTCCATACACATGGCAAGACGGTCCCGAGGTATTGTCAGTTAAATTGAGTGAGGTAATGAATGAGCGGTAAGCTGTCTCGTTCGGAAAAGAGACGTCTGCTCAAAGCAGATTCACGTTGGGTAGGAAAGCCTATAGCACTCAATAAAGGACGAGAACCGTTCGAAGCTAACATTCGCCATATGGTATCTATACTGCGCGACGATAAAAATATGTATCGCGCGTCTGAAGTATCTGAATATGCACATCGACTCCACGAAATAACAATGCGCGCATCAAAGCCAACAAAACTTGCATGCGCTAAAGGCTGCTACTACTGCTGTCATACTTTTGTAACCGTAGTGCCAGCTGAAGTCTTTCGTGTTGCAGGTGTATTGCAGAAACGTAGTGACGATATAGTCAATCACATAAAAGAAACTCATGCGAAAACATCCGGCATCTCTCAGCAAGACAAATGGCGAAGCTTGGTACCATGCCCACTTTTAGATGCCGATTCTTGCTCCATACATGAGGTTCGCCCACTAACCTGCCGGGGCTGTGTATCCACAGATGCTGAGTCTTGCAAACGAATCTATATGGAAGGCAAAGAGGAAGTTCCTCCATTCGTTATTGAGTATAATAGTGTTACTACCGCTATTGCCGCTTCTCTATCAGCAGCACTAAGGCTTGTCGGCTTGCAAGACAGAAGTATAGACTGGAATGGTGCTCTCGCCGTCGCTACGTCTACTAAAAATTCAGAAGAGCGCTGGTTGGCAGGAGAGGATATTTTTTCAGATGTGACTCGAGCAATTGGAACTAATCCAGGCACACCGTTTGATAAAATGGTAAATGGTTTGGTCCAGAATGTAGCCCCAACAATTTAGAATCACGCTTCACCAAAACGAAGAAATTGAAAGAGGTTGTTGAGTGACGCGTCTAATCAATAGTTTTGTCACCGCATTTGAACGCTGGATGCCTGATTCATTCGTGGTGGCCATTATATTGTCTGTTCTAACATTCGTTCTCGCGATCACACTTTCTGGAGCAAGTCCTGGTGAATTAATCATCGCCTGGGGTGATGGATTCTGGAATCTCTTATCTTTCACTATACAAGTCGTACTTACTCTGCTGCTAGGGCATACCTTAGCTTACACCCCACCTATGCAACGCGCGCTAAAAAGCGTCGCTAGAACTGTGCATTCGGCACGATCTGCATATCTAACAGTCGCTTTCATTGCCTGCGGCACATCACTAATTTCTTGGGCCCTAGGACTGGTAGCCAGCGCTGTTATGGCACGAACCGTAGCGTCTGTTGCACACGAACGGAATATCCCAGTGCACTATCCTCTACTTGTCGCCTGCGCTTACTCAGGCATCGTAATTTGGCATCAAGGTTTGTCAGCTTCAATTGGTCTCGCTATCGCTACTCCTGGCCATTTCCTCGAGGATTCCATAGGAATTGTAAGGACTTCGCAAACATTATTCACATCATCTAGCTTACTCACAGCACTTTTCATACTTGTTACCCTGCCGCTGTTAATGTCACGACTAAGGCCTGCCGATCATGCCTGCCGCCCCTTACCTGATTTCATTGAATCTGAAACTCAAGATACAGATAAATCAATCGACATTGAGTTCAAAGCAACGCCAGCGGCACGACTAGAAAACAACCGGACGTTAAATGTTCTGTTTGTAGCCATCGGCATAATATTTTTGCTTATAGAATTTTTTGAACGGGGCAAAGGTCTAAATTTAAATTTACTAAATTTTATATTTTTAATTGCTGGAGTGGCACTTACTCGCTCACCAAAACACTACTTGGAACTGATTGTGTCAGCCGCAAAAATCGTTGGACCGTTTTTGTTGCAATATCCATTTTACGCTGGCATTGCAGGTATGATGAATGATTCCGGACTTGCAAGAATGGTGGTCGACTTGTTCGTCCAAATTTCAACAGCTCAAACTCTTCCAATTACTTCCTTCTTCAGCGGAGCTATTCTTAACCTGTTTGTCCCATCCGGAGGTGGACAGTGGGTCATTCAAGGACCTATAGCAATGCAATCTGCCTTAGAATTAGGAGCTGATGTTCCCCTAACGGCAATGGCCGTTTCCTTCGGCGATCAGTGGACTAATCTAATACACCCATTACTAGCAATACCGGTATTAGCAATAACCGGTCTACAAGCAAGGGACATCATGGGATATTGCGCCCTCGCACTTTTGTATACTGGGCCAATATTTATCATTAGTCTTCTTTTGACCAGTTAAGCAATCAGGTTTCGTATAATGCTTTCAAGATTTACAAGTGGCCTCGTCACATTATTTGACCGCTGGATGCCGGATGCTCTTGTAGTCGCATTTGTACTCACAGCCATCACCTTTATACTTGGTATCGGACTTACAGAAACCGGGCCCATTGAAGCTATTTCGATATGGGGCGACAACCTCTGGAATCTGCTAGAATTTACCAACCAAGTTATCTTAGTCATTTTGCTAGGATACGCCTTGGCGCAAACCGAAGCCATGCAGCGTTTACTGCGTGCTGCCGCGGGCCTCGTTACAACGCCTTCTGGCGCATATATCACCGTAACTGCTGTGAGCTTGCTCAGCTCATTCTTTGGATCAGGTGGATTTGGATTAGTCGCTGGCGCTATTATCGCTCGAACTGTTGGAATTGTAGCGCACGAGCGTAATATTCCTGTACATTACCCACTGCTAGTCGCATGTGCCTATTCAGGATTTGTGATTTGGCATCAAGGTTTATCTGGCGCTATTCCACTGGCAATTGCAACGCCAGGGCACTTTCTTGAGCCTCTGATCGGTATCGTGCCCTCATCTCAAACTTTGTTAACAACCTGGAACGCGGCAATTGCCGGAATAATATTTTTGACTTTACCCTTATTTATGGCGCGGCTACGACCCACTGATGAAACATGCCGCCCTATTCCAGCCTCTTCGCTAGAGATGGATAACAAGTCTAATAGCCTCGATGCTAAAGAGAAGAACACCCCTGCTGCACGACTAGAAAATAGCCGATGGCTCAACCTACCCATTGTCGCAGCTGGTGTGATATTTTTATACATACAAGTCATTGAACGGGGCACAGGCCTGAATTTAAATATTATCAATTTTGTGTTTCTAATTCTTGGCATAGCCTTATCGCGGTCTCCTCTACATTACCTAAATCTTATAGTTGGCGCAGCGCGCATGGCTGGGCCCTTTTTGTTGCAATACCCATTATATGCAGGCATAGCCGGGCTTATCGCTGATACCGGACTTGCACGAATGGTGGTCGACTTATTCGTCCAAATTTCAACAGCTGAAACCCTTCCTATTACTTCCTTTTTCAGTGGCGCAATTCTCAACCTGTTCATACCATCCGGAGGTGGGCAGTGGGCCATTCAGGGACCTATAGCAATGCAATCTGCATTAGAATTAGGAGCTGATGTCCCCTTGACAGCAATGGCCGTTGCCTTTGGCGATCAGTGGACTAATTTAATTCATCCATTTCTAGCTATACCGGTACTAGCGATAACCGGCATGCATGCACGAGATATCATGGGCTACTGCGCTGTAGCATTCTTGTTCACAGGACTCATATTCCTAATGGCCTTGCTTATCCTCATATAGCTACTCTCTATGAATACGGCACATCAACAAAAAAAAGTGCCTAGAAAAAAATGACAAAGGATCCGAATATAAAATGATAGATAGAATTCTCAAACTCATTAAAGGCACCCCTGATACACAGATTCCTGATAGCAAACCAGATCAACTCAGACTGGCAGTAGCTGCACTTTTAATAGAAGCTGCTTGCAGAGACGATGACTTCGAACAAGAAGAGCGCTATGCAATAGAAAGTCTTGTCGCCGATAAATTCAAACTCTCTAAGGAAGAGACTCACACACTAATTGAGGGGGCCCATGCTGCCCAGAAAAATTCCTCACAGCTCTACGGATTTACCCGCGGCATGGTTGAAAGGATGGAATACGAAGAACGACTGCATCTTATCGAAATGCTCTGGGATGTTGCCTACGCAGATGGCGTTTTAGATCCCAATGAAGACGCATTAATACGGCGCATTGCAGGACTGATCTATGTTACCGACCAAGATCGTGGCGCTGCCCGCCGACGAGTGATGCAACGTCGTGCTATTAACTAAATCGCGTGCTATAAACTTTTATGAATGAAAATAACAAACCGGTAATCAGGTAATTATCGGAGCTCTGATGCAACTCACGTAGTGGTGCGGAGCCACTTCTAATTTTTCCGGTGGCTGCAGTGAACATTCACTTACCGCTAGTGGGCAACGTGTTCTAAAACCACAACCTGAAGGCAGGTTGGCTGGATTAGGTATATCCCCACGAAGAAGAACTTTCTCTCTAGAAGGGCCGACGATAGGATCAGCGTTAGGTATCGAAGAGAGGAGCGCCCTAGTATATGGATGGATAGGATTGTTAAATAGTTCATCACGCGAACCATACTCAACAATCTTTCCCAAATACATCACCGCTATTTCATTACTGATATGTCTAATAACAGATAGGTCATGTGAAATGAATATGTAGGTAAGTTGTAAACTTTTCTGGAGCTCCTGCAAAAGATTTAGAATTTGGGCCTGGATTGAAACATCTAGTGCAGATACAGCCTCATCGCAGATAATTAATTCAGGTTCTACGGCTAAAGCTCGACAGATAGCAATGCGTTGAGCTTGCCCGCCCGATAGTTCGTGTGGGTAACGTTCTGCATACCGTGGAGACATGCCTACCATATCAAGCAGTTCCCTAACCCGGCCTTTGCGTTCTTCTCCAACGTATAATTTGTGGATATCAAGTGCTTCGGTAATCAAATCACCGATGGTCATACGAGGGTCTAGTGAAGATGAGGCATCTTGAAATATGACCTGGATGCGTCGCCTTATGGTACGCATCTCACGAGTCTTTAGAGTCAATAAATCGGTACCGTCGAAACAGACACGACCTGTAGCATCTATCAAACGTAATAACGCGTAACCAGTTGTTGATTTACCACAGCCTGACTCTCCAACCAGGCCAAGCGTGCTCCCACGCGAGACCTTAAAGCTAATACCGGCCACGGCCTGAATCGTGTCACGTTGGCGAAAAAGATTACTACTACCAGTAAAACTGACGCGCAGATTTTCTACACTGAGTAGAGTATCAATAGTCAAATGCGGACTCACTTCTATAAGGCTTAACATCTCCAAAGCAAGCAGCGATGTGTGACGGACTGACTTCTTTATATTCAGGCATTTCCGTTTGGCAGTTCGGCACAGCAATACAGCATCGCGGTAGAAAAGGACAAAGATTGACCGGGTCGGTCATGTTTGGAGGCGTACCCTCTATAGGACGTAGCGGCTGGCCGATATCATCAATGCGCGGCATACATTGCAGCAATCCAATGGTATAGCCATGTGATGGGCGATAGAAGATATCTCGAGCAGGCCCGCTTTCTACAATACGGCCTGCATACATCACAGCAACCTGATCACAGAAGCTAGCCACTAATTCAAGATCATGACTTATCCAGATTACCGCCATACTGAATTCTTTTTGTAGATCTTTAATCAGATCTACGATCTGCGCCTGAATTGTCACATCTAGGGCTGTGGTCGCTTCATCCGCTATGAGTAGTTGAGGACTACAAGAGAGCGCCATTGCAATCATAACCCTTTGGCGCATGCCACCAGAGAATTGATGTGGGTACTCGTCTAAACACTTCTCAGCTCGTGCAATCCCCACTCTGTCAAGCAAATCAATTGCTCGTTTACGCGCCGCGCCTTTATCCAAGGCCATATGTAGAATCAAGGTTTCAGCCAGCTGGTCCCCAATGGTTAAAACAGGATTTAGAGAGCGCATCGGGTCTTGAAATATCATGGCTATGCGCCTCCCTCTAATAGAGCGCATTTTTGTTTCGGAGAGGTCCAGAAGGTTAACTCCATCAAATATAAGCTCATCAGCAGTAGTTATTGAGACTGATTCTGGAATCAAACGCATCAATGATAAAGCTGTTACTGATTTTCCGCTTCCGCTTTCTCCAACCAACCCTAAAACTTGGCCATGCTCAATTGAAAACGACACCCCGTCAACAGCCCTTAAATCACCCTTAGGTGTAGAGAAGTGCGTATGTAAATTTTTCACCTTCAATAGTGCCATAATTTATTTCCGCGTCCATGATCTTGGGTCCAAAGCATCACGTAATCCATCACCCAGAAAGTTGATAGACATAACGCTAAAGATGATCAGTAGTGTCGGGGCTATAAATAGCCAAGGGGCATCAGCCATGTAACGTCTAGATTCTGATAAATCTCGTCCCCATGATGGATCTGGCGGCTGTGTTCCCAAACCTAGGAAGCTAAGCGAGGCCTCCGCAACGATCGCTGCAGAGAATACTATTGTCACCTGCACCACGATCGGAGAAAGAATATTCCTCAAAACGTGGCGGGCCATAATATACCATGCCGTGGCACCTAAGGCTCGGG
The DNA here is from genome assembly GCA_002712165.1 of Fidelibacterota bacterium. Taxonomy (GTDB): domain Bacteria; phylum Pseudomonadota; class Alphaproteobacteria; order Rhodospirillales; family Rhodospirillaceae; genus UBA11612. The sequence goes on along the minus strand of PASS01000071.1, from coordinate 2,439 downwards.
CAGCAGTAACATAAGTTTCTTCGCGCACTGACAGAGTACTGCCACGCACTACACGTGCCAAAATTGGTACCTGAACTATACCAAGAGCAATAGTAATTGTCCCGATGTTTGCTCCTAATAGCCCTACCACAGAAATGCCTAGTAGAAGTGGAGGGAAAGTTAAAAATGCATCCATCAAACGCATAAGATAATTATCAACTCTTCCACCAACAAATCCTGCAATAAGTCCTATGGGAACGCCCAGGCTCATTGTGAATACAACAACTGTTAAACCAACAACAAGAGACACACGAGCACCGTAAATAAGGCGCGCAAACACATCGCGACCGAAGTAATCTGTTCCCATCCAATGAGAATAGCTCGGAGGCTGTAGCTTTTCATTAAGCGCTATTGCAGCTGGATCATAAGAAATTATAGCTGGAGCAAAAATGGCAGCTAAGCTAGTTATTAACAGAAAGATGACACCCATTGTTGCCGCTCGATTGCGCACCAATTGACGCGAGGCAAGTGTGAGACCGCTCTCGAAATTTGGTTCTTCCGTGACCGGAACATCATCTGAAGAGAGTCGTTTATCACGTATTTTCATGATTCGTGACGTATCCGCGGGTCAATAACTGAATACAAAATATCGGCGACAATATTTGCGATAAGGAAAAATATTGCGACAATTATTACAAATCCCTGCACAACTGGAAAATCACGATTCACTACTGCAGATAAAATCGCAGATCCCATGCCAGGAATAGCAAAGGTATATTCAATCGTCACTTGAGCCCCGATCAAATACGCAAATTGAATAGCCGCCATTGTGACAAATGGAATCATTGCATTTCTTAGCGCATGTATAATAAGGATCGTTGAAGGCCTCAGACCCTTTGCATGGGCGGTGCGTATATAATCCTGAGTTAGTACATCGATCATGCTCGAACGTAAAAGTCTGGTAAAAACTGCCGTTTGTAGTGTACCTAATGCTACTGCTGGCAAAACGTACGGGCGTACCATTCCCCAAACACCTTCTCCAACATTGGAACTGCTGCCTATCCCAGTTATGGGGAACCATCCTAATTGAATCGAGAATATATAGATCAATACTATAGCAAGCGCGAAATTTGGTATTGCAAACCCTAGTAACGTATAGCCTGTTGCTAAATAGTCTATCCAAGTGTTGCGTTTTATAGCTGCTATTATTCCCAAAGGGATTGAGACAATAAACGCAAAAAACATAGCACTACCGGCTAGCGTTAAGGAAATTGGTAATCGCTCTGATAAAAGCTCAAGAACTGGAATATTCAATCGAATTGAGTTTCCAAAATCACCACGCAACAAATCTCCAAGCCAGAAAAAGAATTGTATATGCAGTGGCTCATCGAGACGGAACACGCTACGTAAGGCAGCCACGGCATCAGGCGACGTTTGGCTACCAAGCATTATTTGTATGGGGTCACCAGGAGTTGCTCTAGTAATCGCAAAGATTGCAGCACTTACAATAAGTAAAATAAGTGGTGCTTGAATCAGCCGTTTGACGACGTGGCCCCACATATTACTTCCAATATATCTCGTCCAACATTTCAGTATATTCCTGTGGACCAGGTGTGAATCCTGACAATCCAGAATTAAAAACTCGGACGTAATTGACATTGCAATGCATAATCATAGGGCACTCTTCCACAGTCATAGAGGCTATATCATGATACATAACAGACCGTGCTAATTCGTTCGATTCTTGCCGGGCATCATCTAAATTTGCATCCATTTTAGGGTTGCTGTAGGCCGAGCTCGAACCGTTTGAGTGCAGAAACCACCATGAGGTTGAATCGGGATCTGGTGCAACAATCGTAATATCCTCAAGTAATTGTTCGTAGTTCCTGCTAAACCAAAGGTTATTATAACCACCAACGTCGAGATTTCTAATACGATAATTAATACCAATCTGGCTAACCATTGCCGCAACAAGTTCTAATTCGCGGCGTATCCAGTCCTTATCAGATGTTATGATTTCTACCTCGTACCCAGAAATCCCAGCTTGAGCAATTAACTCCCGCGCTTTGTTCAGATCCCCTCTCTCAGGATACTTAAGCAGGGGCTTCTGATGACCGATGTAGCCTGGGGGAATTTGATTGTCGGTTGGCATTGCCTCGCCGTTATATATTTCTTCGACGATAGCCCGGCGATCTATTGCATAAGAAATGGCCTGCCGCACTAACTTGTTAAGATACGGCGCATTTTTATCCGCACCAGTAATATTAAATCCCTGATAGTCCCAATTCCATCCCGGCACTGAGCTCAAAGTAAATTTTGGGTTTCCTCGGACTCTCGCAACATCTTTGGTATCGGGATGAGAAATAAAATCAAATTCGCCTGCTTCGAGTGATTGAAGGCGAACGCCTGAGTCGGGAATAGTGCGATAGTTTAAGTGTTCTATTTTTGGAAATCCTGGGC
>PASS01000070.1 GCA_002712165.1 Fidelibacterota bacterium | reverse complement strand
CGCCCTACACCATAGTGAGCCAGTAGAACGCTCCAAACTTAGCAGCTCTTTCGAGCAAACGAGTAATCCGAGAACCATCGACGTGCAAATCACACGATTGCGACGTAAGCTAGAACCTGATCCTCGCCAACCACGTTACCTGCAAACAGTGCGCGGCACCGGATATCTACTTAGGCCAGACCCATAGAAATGGATAGACCACTGAATATATTCACCAGCCATAACTCTAGGCCATGGGCAAAGCTTCACTGGCTAGATCCTGCACACCTTGAAAAATTCATGCCTCGGACATTGATGGCACGCGCCACCCTGACCATTATCGTGCCGATTATTTTAGTGCAGGTTATTTCCACATACGTATTTTACGATAATCACTGGAAAGTAGTTTCACGCCGCATGGCAGCTGACCTCGCCGCTGATATTGCCACAATTCAAGCTGTAATAGAGAACTATCCCTCTCCCGAACAACGGGCTTGGATGATTGAGAACGCCAGTCAGACTATGGGACTAGACGTGACGCTACAATTTGGCAGCATGCTCACAGGACCAACGGTCATGAATGGCGAATCAGATCTAGCGGACCCTCTCCCGGAAGCTTTATGGCAAGCTCTACACCGGCCCTTTACCGTAGATCTATTTGAATTTCGCACAGATCGACTTGTTTCTATACGCGTGCAATCGGAAGGTGGGGTGCTTACCGTTCTAGTGCCGCGCCGACGTGTTCTAAATAACAACACTTATGTTTTTGTACTATGGATGACAGGCTCATCTATGTTGTTGTTTGGTGTGGCTACCGCCTATTTACGCAGTCAAGTTCGCACCGTACGCAGACTGGCACAAGCGGCAGACTCATTTGGTAAAGGCCGAGAAGGACCCGACTTTCCAGCAGAGGGCGCTTTTGAGGTGCGGCAGGCGGCGAGAGCTTTCAATATCATGCGTGATCGCATCCAACGACAAATGACACAGCGCACAGACATGCTGGCAGGTGTCTCACACGACCTACGCACACCGCTAACACGAATGAAACTACAGCTGTCAATGATGTCGACCACTAGCGCGGAAGATATCGCTGCACTGTATGAAGATCTGGGCGAAATGGAACGAATGCTTGAGGCTTACCTTGCTTTTGCCCGCGGCGACGGAGCTGAAGAGGCTGCGCCAACTGACCCGGCCGAACTGCTAGAGAAAGTCGTGCATCGCTTTCGACGTGAAGGTGCAGATATTGCACTAGAGATCGCAAATGTTTCCGGACCACTTGCGATTAAGGCCATAGCGTTCGAAAGATGCCTAGGTAATATAATTGGCAATGCTACCAGATATGGCAAACATGTGCGGGTTAGCGCTTCGCATACCGGACCATATTTTCTCGTGCTAGTGGATGACAACGGTCCAGGCATTCCAGAAGCCCAACGAGAAGAGGCATTCAAAGCCTTTCATAGACTTGAACCTTCGCGCAATCCGATGACCGGTGGCGTTGGATTGGGAATGACAATCGCACGTGACATTGTCCGCGGCATGGGTGGTGAAATTACCCTAAACAAAAGCCCTGATGGTGGTCTGCGTGTAACAATACGTATTCCACTATAAGGCCTTTCCTGCACTTGAAGTTGTGCATGTGCATCGATACGGTCTTAGTCAGTTGAAACACATTGTAGGAGGAGCGATCACATGACAACACCAACACTTTCACGTCGCACGATCCTTGAAGCAAGCGCTGCCGTACCAATTCTCGGGCTCGCATCAGCCGCCTCGAAGGCTGCAGAGATAAGTGGCAGCGAAACCGTAAGTGTCACTCCATTCGAAATCGATCTACCTTCAGCGCAATTGGATGACATCTTAAATAGAGTTCGCAATGTTAATTGGCCAGTATCGCCACAAACCCCAGATCCTTGGCAATATGGAGCCAGCCTAGCTGCTATGAAAGACTTACAAGATTATTGGCTGAATGAATACGACTGGCGAGAACAAGAAGCCAAGTTAAACAAGTACCCGCATTTTAAAGCTAATATTGTGGGCTATGACATTCACTTTGTGCATGTAAAAGGGTCAGGTAAAAACCCCCAGCCAATTATTCTCACCCACGGATGGCCTGGCTCATATATAGAATTCCTCCGCACCGTAGATCGTCTTGCACACCCTGAAAAATATGGCGTGCCCGAAGAGGCTGCTTTTGACGTGGTAATCCCTTCGCTGCCAGGTTTTGCCTATTCCTCCAAGCCTGAACGGCCGATGAGTCAAAAATTAATGTCGCGCATACTAGACCGTTTAATGGTGGAAGGTCTTGGATACGACCGATACATTGCACAAGGGGGTGACTTTGGAGCAGGCATTTCCGTAGGTATGACTGCCGAGAGTCAGCACTGTGCAGCCGCCAATATTAATTTGGTCTTGGGTGTTGGCTCACAGCCACAAAACGAGGAAGAACGAGCAGCCCAGCGGCAATGGGATAGGGTTTACAATACGGAAGGTGCCTACCAACACATACAACGCACTAAACCGTTGTCCCTGTCTTACGGATTTTCAGACAGTCCCATGGCTTGTGCCGCATGGCTTATGGAAAAATACCGTACATGGTCCGGTATTCCCAATGACAATCCGTGGAGTATTTACCCCAAGAGTCAGGTCATGAACATCATTATGACTTATGTAACCACAAACAGCTTGGGCACATCGACCTGGATGTATACCGGTGCCAATGGCGGAGAAGACGACGTTCTACCTGCGCGACGTGAAGCAGTTGAAAAGCCTTACGTAGGCGTCACGCACTTCCCAAGCGAGTTGGTTTTCTGGCCAGAAAGTTACGCAGAACGCGTCTACAATCTTCTTTCTTGGACAGACCTACCAGCTGGTGGACACTTCGGCGCTTTCGAACAGCCAATCATTTTTGCCAGAGAGATGCGTGACTTCAGCCGCTTAGTCAGAGGACGTGGAATTTAGCTCGGTTTCCGGGCAAAAATTGTTGCAATCGTCACCGCGCCCGACTGTAAGTTGGTGCGGTGGTTTCTTGCCATGATTTCTAGAGGCAATAGCGTTCGAGATGACATGCTCTTATGCTTGGTTTTAGTTGACTTTCGGCGTGCAGCGCTCATTTGCGCGAACCACGCAAGGGCTTCTTCAGTCCCGTCATTCACCTCCACAATTTCAAAGCCAGTTGCAACCAAACACGCAAGCATCTCCTCTCGCGTCTGTAGAAAACTTGATTCTGGTGTTGGCGCCCAAGGAACTGGAAAAACTAAGTTGCTCAAAGAACCGCGCAGAGGATCATAAATGATCAGACGGCCACCCGGAATCAAAACACGAAATATTTCTCTATACATCGTGCTTTTGTCCGCAACATTCATGCTCAAGTGTAAATGCCAAGCGCCATCGAATACCTCTTCGGTAAAGGGCAAAGCTAAAACAGAGGCTTGATGAAAGTCGACGCTCTCAGACTGACCAGTTAAGCGAGCAAAGTGGGTCGCGCTCTCAATAAATTGAGAAGTCAGATCCACCCCAGTCGCTCTGCAACCCTTAAGCGCCGACAGCATGCGAGTTGGGCCGCCTAATCCACACCCTAAATCTAAAATGCGATCAGTCGTGCGTGGGGCTAAAACATCGGCAAGCCTGCGAGTAGCTATCGCACCTCCTGTATGAAACTGGTCAAAAGGTGCAAGCTGGTCAGGAGTAAGACCTTGTAATGGAATACCGCGCTTTGCTAGGGCGGCCAAAATGGCTTCACGCCCCCCAAAATCTGCGTAGTAATCCCTAATTCTAGTCTCGATATCGGTCACGATTTAGGTAACTCCAAATTAACCGCCTGTTACAAAGTAAAAATTTCGCGAAAAGGACTCATCATTACCTTATTAAATGGGTTAATCTTATTTATCGTTCAGTTCAAAGATCGAGATTTAGGGAGGAAATCCATAATGATAATGGCAAAATCAGTTTGCAAGGCACTCTTAACTTCAACTTTCTTGGTTGCAGCAACGAGTCTCACTCACGCCGCCAGCGCTCCAAAAATAGACAGCGATGATATCGGCGGCCTAGTAACTAGTGCCAATGGCCCTGAGGCCGGTGTTTGGGTCATCGCTGAAACCCAAGACTTGGCGACTCAGTTCATCCGAATTGTCGTAACTGACGATGAGGGCCGCTTCGTCGTTCCTGATTTGCCAGATGCAAACTATAAAGTGTGGGTCCGTGGCTATGGCTTAGTGGATTCCGATACTGTGGAGTCATCCCCTGGCGCGACACTCAACTTAAAAGCAGTAGTAGCTCCCAATGAACAAGCTGCCGCCGAGATTTATCCGGCCCAATATTGGTATTCGATGATAGAGCCCCCCACTGCAAATGAATTCCCTGGAACCGGACCTAACGGTAACGGTATTTCACCGACTATGGCAACACAGCAGCATTGGCTTCATCATATGCAGGAAAACTGTATGTTCTGTCACCAAATGGGAACTCCTTCGACACGCATGTCCCCTGAAGTTGGCAGCTCCATCGAAGCGTGGGACCAGCGGATTCAAAAAGCCCGCGGCGAGGGAGATATAGCCATAAATAATGAAGGCCAGTCCCTAGCGACCACTATGAACAACAATATGACTCGATTTGGCCGCCAGCGCGGACTGCAGGTATATGCCGATTGGACTGACCAGATAAATGCGGGTGCTGTTCCAGCGGCACCTCCGCGCCCTGCAGGTATTGAACGTAACGTTGTTGTAACGGTGCGGGATTATGCTGAAGGACGCTTTACCCACGACGTGGTCTCCAGTGACCGGCGCGATCCTACAGTTAATGCAAACGGTCCCGTATACGGACTAGGCATGCTTGCTGGCTGGCTCGATATTCTCGATCCTGTAGCTAACACAACAGAGTCGGTGCCCATTCCAGGCATAGAGCCAGGGGTGGCGCATGATGAAGGCGCTAGGATTCACCATAACGAAATGGACGAAAAAGGCCGTGTTTGGATGGCATCAATCCATAGAGATGGTAAAATGCCTGAGTTCTGTTCCGACCCAAATAATCCATATGCGAAATACTTTCCGCAAAATGGAAAAACTGCGCAACCATTTCCCATGTATGATCCGGCCACTAAGAAGGTGGAAAATATTCTGTTGTGCTCCGGTGGCAACCACGCATCGTTCTCAGCAGACGAAGACAGCACTGTATTCTTGAGTAGCGATACACGCGTAGTGTCTTGGTTCAAAACCAAGGTGTGGGATGATACAGGCAGTGTGGAAAAAGCGCATGGTTGGTGTCCAATGGTTTTGGATACCAACGGTGACGGTGTTATCACACCCGACCGCGAATCCTGGAACAAAAGTATTAATGAAATTGATCCTGAGAAAGACACCCAATTCACTGGGTTCCTTTATGGAATCAATGCAAGCTTGGACGGCATTGCGTGGTCCGCCAACTACATTCCCTACGTACCGAGCCGCATGGTCCGCACCGACCCAGGTCCGAACCCACCCGAAACGTGCAAGACAGAAATCTACGAACCTCCTTTGGTTGATGGCAAATATCTAGCCTACGGAATACGAGGAACCGAAGTAGACAAAAACGGAGTTGCCTGGGCAGCGTTCTCATCTGGACACATCGGCAAGTTTGACCGCACTAAGTGCAAAGTTGTGAACGGACCGACCGCTACAGGTCAACAATGCAAGGAAGGTTGGGAGATTTATCGCGTACCGGGGCCAACTTTCACCGGGACGGATGTAACTCCGAATTTTGTATATGGCGGCAACACAGATTTCACTAACGCCATGGGCCTCGGAGAAAACTCTATCTTCTTCCCTGCCATAAACTCAGATTCGATTCTGGCGATGCCCGAAGCCAAAGGGGAATTTTTGGAATTCCGCATTGCTTATCCACAAGGCTTCTATACACGAGACATGCATTTCCGTGTGAATGATCCAAATAACGGCTGGAAAGGTCGCGAAATTCACGCCACTTATGCCATGCCGAATATGTGGCATACGGAAGAAGGAGAAGGGGCTTATTCTAAAGTTGCTACGTTCCAAATCCGGCCTAATCCGCTGGCGCACTAGATTGTTCTCTTAAGATATAGAAACGGCCACCATTCTTATGATGGTGGCCGTTTTTTATATGGCTGCATCACCAGTCTGTTCACGGCTCCCAAACAATGAAAATCTAGCTAGACGCTCGGCCTGAGCTAAAGCACGATCAAGTGCCGCCATAGTTTTAGCAAGGTCTGAACTATCATCCTTTATCCACGCGCGAAGCGCGTAGGCGCCGACGGCAGCCAAGCCCTTGATACGCAGCGCTCCCCGAAAACCATCAGGCGAAACCCCAGCTACAGTCAACATAACAGAAAGCGAACAATGCAATCGGTAAACCACAAGTGACGCAGCCCAGGGGTCGCACATGACTCCAGTGATCACAGACCTAGCACCGTCTCGATGTTCATTCAGCGCGTCAAAGCGGCGCATAAGGATTTCAAATAATCGATCTCTTGCCGAACTATCGCCCTCTAAGTTCCTCACATCGTCTGTAGTCAAAGCATCTAGGCGATCTAAAAGCCGAAGCACAAAGTGCGCTTTTGTTGGGACAAGGGAGAGAGCCTCACCAAGATCAACGCCGCCACGAGACGCAATGGCACCTAAAGTAGTATTGCGCCAACCAGAAAGTGATACCTCTTCTAACCCGGCGTCAATTATCCGATCCAAGGCCGAACTCATTGGTTTTTGCGTTTCCGCGTCGCGTTTAGCAGATTTTTTTCCCGCCACCTTTTTTACAGCCATGAGCTCCTCCAAAATCATCGTGTACCGTAATCGTATCTTTTACAGACTCCTTCGGCATACCGCGCCAAAATCAACAGGAATGCTTTAGTCAGCAAGTTCCTTCGAGCGCTTGGCTGCTGCTAATACTGCCTGTTCTAAAAGTTTTTTAAGTCCACCCTCCGCCATTAGGATAGACATGGCTGCAGCAGTAGTCCCACCAGGACTCGTTACATTTTTTCGCAATACCTCTGGCTCAGCGATCTCTTGTTCGAGCATTGCCCCAGCCCCAGAGAGCGTGGCATGGGCAAGGCGAGCTGAGAGATCTGCAGGCAGGCCTGCTTTAATACCTGCATCGCGCATACACTCAGCAAGGAGAAAGACATACGCTGGGCCACTGCCTGATAATGCGGTGACAGCATCCATTAACGCCTCATCGTCTATCCACTCTACCTTTCCAACGGCGCCCATCAAAACTTCGCAGACACGACGCTGCACAGCGCTAACTGCTGGCGCTGCATATAAAATGCTAATGGCTTTACCAACCATCGCAGGTGTATTAGGCATAGCCCGAACAATGGCCGCCTCAACACCAAGATGGTGGCGAAAATAACTAGCCTTTTTGCCAGCGACTACTGACAAAAGCACCGGTTGGCTTGCTGTAAAACTTGCGTACTCAAAGACAATTTCATCTGCTATCTGAGGTTTCACTGCAAACACAATAATATCGGGATGAAAATCGCTGGGTACATCTTGCACATGTGGCAACACCGTAAGGGCCCGGTGCTCATTACAAGATGCAACCGCACCTCGGCCTGCCGGCTCAATGACGATAACATCCACCGGATTGAGGCCGTGTTTAAACCACCCCTCCAGGAGAGCGCCGCCCATACGGCCAGAACCGACAAGAAGAATCGTACCTTCAATCATAAATTAAGGATAGCATTCGCAGAACTTATTGCTAAGGAGAACCGTACAAACAGAAAATATTCTATAATTGGATTGAAACTAGGCCTGCCCGACTGTATCGAGCATAGAACTAGTTATCGCGTCTTCTGCAGTTCTCCCACCCCAAATAACAAACTGAAAAGCAGGGTAGTAGAGCTCGCATTCCGAAATTGCTAGCTCCATAAGCTCACCGATAAGGTTTTGATCTAAACCCTCTGACAACCTCACTGTATGGCGGAACATTGGAATGCCTTCCTCAACCCATATGGCAAAATGACCCATCCACAAGCGCTCATTCAGCTTAGCTAGCAACTCATACACTTGGCTCATCAACCGTGATTGCACGCGCATATCGAGCGCACAAGAAAAGTGCAAGGCACGGAGGTCTTCGGACCACGCAAAGAACATTCCGTAGTCACACCAGGTCCCAGGAGCTTCAACAGCTACCTCGGTTTCGCAACGTCGGTCGTAAGTCCATCCACGTTCGGCAAGCACATCCTCAACCAAATCGATGGGATTTGTTGTCCGTGTGGACGGGCTACTGAGCGCACCTGACTGCATGTTAACTCACCCCCAAGAAAGCCCGAAATAAAATGGGCAACCTCTCGGTCATCTAACAACGTAATTTCAAGATATAGTAGGTGGTGTGAGCCCGCAATACTAAATGATGAAGGTTTCTGCCGAGTCGAAAGATACAGCAGTAAACCGCGAAAAATATCGAATCGTTGAATTAATATATGTTGGATGCGGCTGTGGATAACTGAGTTACGTCGAACCCTTGGATTTTGATTTACTTGGTGCCCGCGATGATTTTGCAGAAAGCGCAAGCCCCAATTCTTCCACACGCTCTTTTAAGCGCTCCTGCTCCGCTCGCGCCGTCGCAGCCATTTCCTTGACAGCATCAAATTCATCTCGACGCACAAAATTACTGCTGGCCATAAGGCGTTCAACGCGATCCCGCACTAATACTTCGATTTCCTGTTTCAAGCCTGAGATTGCACCAAGAGCACTGCCTGCAACATGGGCTAGATCATCAAAGATTCGTTTTTGGCTTTGCATTACTTTTTCCTTCGCTCAAAGTACTGTGGGCTTGGACATGAATGTATATGAACGCCTGGGCTCTGGTCTAATATTGACCCGCAGCGCTGTGTAGCGCAATACATATACTGGTAGCGCAACGACGTTGAACGCGATAGCAAAAGGTCCTCATGTACGTTGTCACCGGCGGCGCCGGATTTATTGGATCAAATCTTTTGGCAGCTCTAGAAACTCGCGGTATCGGGCCGTTAGTGGTTATCGACCGTTGTGATGACCCATACAAGAGACACAATATCCGCAATCGCGGTGAACTAAAACTCGTCGAACCAGAACAAACTTTTCCTTTTCTCTACCACCATGCGTCTAATGTGAAAGCTATTTTTCATCTCGGGGCACTATCCTCTACGATCGAGCATAATATAATCCGGCTCAACGAAACCAATGTCTACTTGAGCCAGAAATTATGGAAATGGTGTGCCGAGCAGGCTAAACCTTTCATCTACGCCTCTTCTGCTGCCACATATGGTGATGGCGCCAAAGGTTTTGACGATGATAGCAGTGTTGAAGCTCTTTTGCGCCTGACTCCTCTTAATCCATATGGGCAAAGCAAGCATACTTTTGATATATGGGTAGCTAACGAAATTGCCAGGGGCTCGTCGGCTCCACCCATCTGGTCCGGCCTTAAATTCTTTAATGTATACGGGCCGAACGAGTTTCATAAGGGAGCTCAATCTAGCCTCGTTCCGCAAATTTATCGTCAAGCCGCAGATGGTGAGCCCTGTATGCTTTTTCGATCCCACAATCCAAACTACATGGATGGTAATCAAAAACGTGATTTCGTTTTCGTAGATGACTGCTGTGATGTGATGATCTGGCTGATAGAGCAAAAGGGAATCGGGTGCTTATTTAACTTGGGCACAGGTACAGCACGAACTTTTTATGAACTAGCCACATCAGTTTACAAGGCAAGTGATAGGGAACCAAATATCACATATTGCGATACACCAAAATATATACGCGACCAATACCAGTATTTCACTGAGGCACGCATGGACCGACTGCGTGCCGCAGGCTATTTAAAGCCATTCACAAGCCTCGAGGACGGCGTAGCCAAGACAGTGCAAAACTACCTTTCTAAAGAGGACCCATACCGCTGAACATCATGCTAGCAATTACCTTTCCCTCCATTGACCCTATAATATTCGAGATTGGGCCCTTTGCATTACGTTGGTACGGGCTGGCATACGCAGCTGGCTTATTTGCGGGCTTATATTACATCCGATGGATGGTTGGATATAAGCCAGCACTGATGACAAAACTACAGGTGGATGATTTTCTATTATGGACACTTGGCGGCGTCGTTTTAGGCGGACGCCTCGGCTACGTATTGTTTTACAAGCCTGGCTTTTATTTATCGCATCCTTTTGAGATTCTAAAAATCACCGAAGGCGGCATGTCTTTTCATGGCGGGCTCTTGGGTGTGGCCATTGCTATCATATTGTTTGCTAGAGCAAAAAAGATCGATCAATGGTACATCAGCGACAACATAGTCTGCGCAGTACCTATTGGCCTCGGTCTTGGCAGGTTCGCCAACTTTATTAACGGCGAACTATGGGGGCGCGTGGCTCCAGACCTTTCATGGGCCATGGTTTTCCCTGGCGGCGGGCCATTACCGCGACACCCCAGCCAACTGTATCAAGCCGGATTAGAGGGCATAGTACTTCTCATCATCATGCATTTGCTTTGGCGAAACAAGTCGATCCGTAGTCGAACTGGCACTCTGACAGGTTGCTTCCTCATAGGATACGGCGTTTTCAGATCAGCAACCGAATTCTTTCGTGAGCCAGATTCATTTATTGGACTACTCGTCGGCAACTTGACAATGGGTCAGTGGCTCTCGATTCCCATGATTTTGTTTGGAATATACTGTATTTGGCGTGCCAAGCCGATTGCCACTACGACATGACATCCGTGAATTCCGCCGCACATATACTCGACAAACAGTTGAAGAATCGCATCCGCCGCTATGGACCGATGACTATCGCCGAATACATGAACGCTGCAGCTGAATTCTACTACTCACAAGGAGACGTTTTCGGTGTCGGGGGTGACTTTACAACCGCACCAGAAATTAGCCAGGCATTTGGCGAAATGATCGGCCTATGGAGCGCCGTAACTTGGCAAGCCATGGGAATGCCAAAGCCTTGCCAGCTTGTAGAGTGCGGACCAGGTCGCGGAACGCTTATGTCGGACGCCCTACGTGCAGCACGCCAAGTTCCGGGTTTTCTTGAGTCTGTAGAAATTTACCTTATCGAACGCAGTAACGCTTTAAAGACAATTCAAGGCGAAACTCTAAAAGGGCATAAAACCGTATGGCATAGCTCAATCTCCGACTGCCCCGATGGGCCAATAATCCTCATAGCAAATGAATTTCTAGATGCCCTACCAGTTCGGCAATTTGAGAAAACAAAGGATGGTTGGCGGGAGCGCCAAGTAAACATCGATAAAACAGAACAATTTTGTTTCACATTGCGGACAACCCTTAGCGAAGATTTTAATGCGCCAATAAATGCAAACATTGGCGACATCTTTGAGGTTTCGCCCGCGGTGACAGAATTTATCGGCATGGTCTCCGCAAGGATTGTTAGGCATGGTGGTGCAGCACTTTTTATCGACTACGGCCATAAAGCGTCGGCTTTGGGCGATACAGTTCAAGCTGTAAAAGGTCATAAATTTCATCACATCCTGGACTCTGTGGGAACCGCAGACATCACCGCTCATATCGACTTTGAAGCCGTAATTAGGGCTGCTCGTTCCGTAGGCGCAAACATTTTTGGCCCAATAGAGCAAGGGATTTGGCTGAAACGCCTTGGCATTAGTGTGCGTGGGGCGCTACTCGCCAAAGACCAAGCCCCCAGCGTTGCCACGGAACTCGAATCTGGTATCCGAAGACTCATCGAGCCCAATGCTATGGGCGCTTTGTTTAAAGTAGTTGCTATCGTTCACCCAGGCCTTCCCTCGCCCGAGGGCTTTAGCCAGAGTGGTTCATATGAGTGAAATAGCCGTGCATGCAGCGACACTGGAAAATTTAACAACCGTTAGGCATGCCTTCTTTACACGCAATGGTGGAATCTCATCGGGTATTTATGAGTCAAATAATTGTGCAAGCTCTTCATATGATGATCCGTCACACATTTCTAAAAATCGCGCAGCCTGCATAGAATATCTTGGCATGAAAGCGCTTGTCGGCGTTAATCAACAACACACTACAAATGTAGTCGAGGTTGAAGGCCCTTGGGACTATTCGGATACGCCAGTGGCTGATGCAATGGTTACCCGACAGCACGGTATAGCCTTGGGTATCTTAACGGCGGACTGTGCTCCAGTTCTCATAGCTGACGGTGAAGCCGGAGTTATTGCAGCGGCACATGCCGGATGGAGAGGCGCACACGACGGCATTCTTGAAAACACAGTAGATGCCATGATTCACCTTGGCGCCAATCCCACACGTACTATTGCAGTTATAGGGCCATGCATCGCCCAAGTATCGTATGAGGTTGGGCCAGAGTTCGCGACTCGTTTTAAAGAAACGGACACAAACTTTACTCGCTACTTCATCAAGTTAAAAGATGGTGATCGAGCTCATTTCGATCTTGCGGCATTTACAGCTGATAAGCTTAAATCTTGTGGAATAAAGTACGTCTCCGCTCAGGGCGACGATACATGCGCGAATGAGCACAAATATTTCAGTTATCGTCGCTCTATCCTGCGTCGTGAATCTGATTATGGACGCCAATTATCTGCCATTGGTCTTTTGGCACTGTGAAAAGTTGTAAAGGGCATGAAATTAACTTCAACTCATCTATCTGCATTTATAACTTTGATATGTTTGACTGTATTTGCCGGCTGCGCCCCACTGCCACAGCCCTTCAGGGGGACGCCATCTATTGCGAGTAAAAACCCGCTACTAGATATACCTACAGCTGTAGGTATCACCGTACTGCCAATAAAAGGATTGCCAGAGCCACTCAATAAGAATCTAGGCACCGCTGTAGCCGAGCAATTACGCGGTCTAGAAATTCCTGCCGAAGCCGCACCCTACAATGCTGGCCTTGGTTTTTCGCTTGAGGGATGGGCCCAGATCTTAGAACCCTCGCCCTTGGGCATCTCGATCGATATCACTTGGACGTTGAGATCACTCACCGGAACTAAAGTAGGTACATACCATCAAAAAGCTATGATCTCTGAATCAGCTTGGCGCCAGGGAGATTCCTTGGAGGAGGCGACGCTGGGTGAAGAAATAGCCAACGCTACAACCGCTATGATTGGCAGTAATGACAGGCCAATCAATACGGTCCAACCACGCATCGAAACAGCCCCTGATTATCCAACGGTATCAGTACTACCGGTCGAGGGTGCACCTGGTGACGGCCGTAAGTCCCTTCAGCTCGCCGTGCTGCAGAGTCTCTCTCTGAACGGGGTTCCCCGCGACGACATTAATCCGGAAGTTATTATAAAATGTGAGATTATCAGCAAACCCTTCAGCAAGCGTTTACAACACGTGCAGATATTATGGCGAATACAGCTAGCAGATGGCCCAGAATTGGGGACTGCACAACTCGACAATACTATACCTATCGGCGCGCTGGACGGGGAATGGGGTGCAACAGCGTTCACTATCGCGGACGCCGGTGCTGCAGATATACTCAACTTACTTGCCTCCGCAGCGAGACTTAGCGAGGCCAGTAACCCTTAAACACGTCCCTACACAGCACTCATTACAGCAAAATCCCTTCCAAATACGCTAGGAAGTAAAAATCCTTACCGTGGCCAGTTTACAGTATCATGACAGGTTGATACTTTCCGCGCGTCTGTAACGGGTAGCACGCCCGGTAAAGCCCGTAGGGGGCGGCAATAAGTTTATTCAGGGACTACGGACAAAGTCATGAAAATTCTGGCCGGAAACAGCAACAAGCCGCTTGCCGAAGCAATAGTTGCTTGTATGAATCTCGAACTCACCAATGCCAGTATAAAAAGATTTTCAGACATGGAAATCTTCGTCGAGATTCATGAAAATGTACGTGGTGAAGACGTCTTCGTGATCCAAGCCACGTCCTACCCTGCCAACGATAATCTAATGGAGCTACTCATCTCACTTGATGCGCTTCGGCGTGCTTCGGCACGAAGGGTCACGGCCGTCATTCCATACTTTGGGTATGCGCGTCAGGATCGCAAAACGGGGGGGCGCACACCGATCACGGCGAAACTCGTGGCTAATTTAGTGACGCAAGCCGGCGCTGGGCGCGTCCTAACGCTCGATTTACACTCAGGGCAAATCCAAGGGTTCTTCGATATCCCCTTAGACAACCTATTCTCAGCGCCCGTGTTTACAGACGACATGCAGAAAATATATGACAACGGAGAGCCAGTCGTTGTTTCACCAGACGTCGGAGGAGTAGTACGTGCAAGGGCTATAGCCAAACGCATTCATGCTGATCTAGCTATCATTGACAAAAGGCGAGAAAAAGCCGGCGTATCTGAAGTCATGAATATTATTGGAGAGATAAAGGGCCGGCCCTGTATTCTTGTAGATGATATTGTCGATTCTGCGGGGACGCTATGTAACGCCGCAACCGCACTGATGGAAGCAGGAGCTAAATCAGTTTCAGCCTACGTTACTCACGGCGTTTTATCGGGTGGCGCGGTTGGACGTGTTAGCGCTTCACCACTCAAAGAGCTTGTAATCACGGATAGTATCCAGGCCACAGAGGCTGTGCGCCTTGTCAATAATATACGTCAGTTGTCTATTGCCCCACTCATGGCCAAAGCCATCAAGCGCATAAATGATGAAGCATCAGTTTCCAGCCTATTTGAATAGGCAAGGACGCTGTTACACAATGGCTCTGATCTGCCACACTATTTTGTCTAAGTATTTTATTTGCCGATAAATAGTAACCATATAGGCGCCCAAACACATTGAACTTAAAACAGAAATTCTTTTTTTTGATAGCAGTAATTGGTGGCTTGGCTTCACCGACCACAATCTCTTATACAGCAGAGAACAGCTCTCAGAATTCTCCGACTCTTAGCTCTGTGGAGCTTGAGTCACTTAGGCGTATTTACCCGCCGGGCTATAGCGATTCTGCTATTCGTACCATCGAAAACGGTCAAGTTCCCGATGATATGACAGTGCCTGAGTATTCACGTCTTCACTGTGGTGAAATAGGCATCATGGTTTTCAATCCATGCCTTGTGTCCTATTTAGGTGAATACGGCTCGGAGTATGTCGTGATTGCACAAGGTGGTAATAAGAGAGTCGGGAGCATCGACGAAGCTACATCTTTCTTCCGCGCTCAACTGAGATCAAAGATACCCGCATTCGAGTCTGAAATTTCTGCCATAAATGCATTTGTCGATACGCTTTGTGATCATATGGCAGAAGGAGGAGATATTCGTGAGGCTCTTCCACCACGCAATGAGTGGCCGCGTATTGATCACCCCATTGCCCCACCTAACAGCGCTGCCAAACACCAGTTCTCAGATCTTTTTACCTGGGATAAATGCAAAAACTGTGTAGGAATTGTGGCCGTGAATATGGCTAACGATTTACCCCCTACCTGCGCAAATCTGAGCAAAGAGCCTGTGCCAAGAATTACCTACTTCGTGGTAGACCGGCAGACATCGCGCGGGCACAGAACGCTCGACTCGGGTTTAGAAGTCTGGAAATTACGCGTCAGCAATAAGTAAACCAACCCTCAGCTTTTATCCCCAATCGACCACTGGAAATTGGTGTTCTTTAGCCAGCCGGCGCAGTTTGGCGCTGGGATTAACCGCAACACCCGCATCAGCCATTTCCATAAGATCGAAATCAGAGTGATGATCGGTGTAAAATACAAACCATGGCCGGGAAGGAAAAGCCAATAGGTATTTTTCAACGGCAGCGACCTTGGCTTCACCATAACAGTTCTCACCATCAACGGCGGCGCACAATCGATCAGCCTCAGTCCAAACGGATTTTGTTGTAATAGCATCGTCTAAACCTAGGCGAGTTGCGAAGACCTTAGCATAGAAATCAAAACTGGCAGTCGCCAATACAACTCGATCACCAGATTGGCGGTGGCGTTGAATCGCCTCCAAGGCACCGGGCCGAACCTGAACTCGCAACCAGCGATCAACAAATTCCTCGGCCCAAGCAGAAACCTCAGTCCTCGACGCACCCGCGATAGATAAGTCTAGCATACGGGCCTTCAAGGCCGCCCTGGTAGTCCGCCTGGCCAGATAGGAGCCCATGGCCCACAAAGCCGCTGGAATGCCGCTGTAACTCCTTAGATTGGACTGTGCACAGTGCAAGAGGAAGGGGGTGTAAGTCCCTGAGCGAGTTATTGTGCGATCAAGGTCAAAAAAAGCGATGCGGGCAGGAGCAGAAGCCATTTGGATAGCGGATTCCGGCTGGATCAAATCTTATACCCTCCCAATTGATAATATATATCTTGAACTAACGGAAAGGACTCGGAAACCCTTTGTCCAACTTGCCTTAGAGAGGGGAACCGTGTACATGACCGCGTTCCCGCTGAATAGCTGGGCTGGCGGCGGCACCCCTGGAGGTCGCGCCATATAGCCTCAAACCAGAACTTGGGGCTATATAACTGATTTTGAAGGAGATAATAGATGCCTAAGACCAGCACACTACAAGTGCGGGGGCGCGATCGGGCAGGTAAGGGGGCAGCCCGTGCAACACGCCGCCAGGGACTCGTCCCAGGCGTGATATACGGCGGCCGAGAAGAAGCCACACTGATCGCAATTGAACCGAAAATTCTCAACGGACTAATGCATGACCCGGCCTTTAAGACTAATATTTTCGAAGTAGAAATTGCCGGCAAAAAGCAGCGTACCATGGCAATGGACGTGCAACTTGATCCCGTATCAGACAAACCGATTCATGCGGACTTTCGACGCATTGACAAAGACACTCTGGTTCGTGTCCCCGTACCTGTACAATTTCATAGCGAGGCGGCTTCTCCAGGAATTAAACTGGGTGGCGTGCTCAACATAGTCCGCCACGATGTTGAGGTACGCGGCCGACCCGACGATCTGCCCGATCACATAGAAATCGATTTAACTGGCCTTGAGATCGGTGATTCCGTGCATATTAGCGCCGTGGCACTGCCCGATGGCGTTAAGCCGACTATTGCCCGCAACTTCACTATCTGCAGTATTGCTCCGCCTACTGTCATGATTGTAGAAGAAGAAGCGAAGGTCGAGGCCGAAGGGGAAGTTGGAGCCGAAGACGAAACCGAGGACGAGGCCAAGACCGGAGATGCCGCAAAGGCTAAAACTTCGGACGCCGAAAAGAAATAATTCGCATTATATTTCTGACCTGCACGTGGCAGTTCTTAAGTGCAATGCATCAGTCGAACCGTTTTCCTCTTAAGGGGACCCGGCCATGCGGCTTCTGGTGGGACTAGGAAACCCTGGCGCGGCTTACGCCTATAACCGGCATAATATTGGGTTTATGGCTCTTGATGCCATTGCCAAACGTTATCACTTATCTGCTTGGCGAAACCGGTTCCAAGGGTTGGCTGCTGAATGCTCAATAGAAGGCGAAAGAGTGCTCGCCCTGAAGCCAGCCACTTACATGAATCTTTCCGGACAAAGCGTAGGAGAAGCTTTGCGATTTTTCAAAGCAAACGCCGAAGATGTTATCGTTGTATACGACGAGATAGAGCTAGCCCCTGGCAAAGTTCGCATCAAGCGTGGCGGCGGAAGTGCCGGACACAACGGCATAAAAAGTATTGATGCCCATATAGGTAAAGACTACTGGCGCGTGCGCCTTGGCATTGGGCGTCCAGTAGATTCAAACGATGTATCAAATCATGTCTTACAGAATTTCTCCAAATCTGACTTGGACTGGCTCAAACCATTCCTCGATTCCTTTTCGAGCTTGGCGCCTTTGCTGATTGAGGGTGATCATAATAAATTTATGTCGAAATTGGCGATACTGAGCGCACCACTCATATCTGAGAATCATAAAACCCCCGAAGGTGAAATACCTGATGGCTCAGCGGATTCCATATAAAAATGGGCTTTAACTGTGGCATCATCGGCCTACCTAATGTCGGCAAATCGACACTCTTCAATGCCCTGACTGCCCCCGCTGCTGCTCAAGCAGCTAATTTCCCTTTTTGCACCATTGAGCCCAATATCGGACGGGTTGCAGTGCCCGATGAGCGCCTGACAATCATCAGCACCATCGCTAGGTCAGCGAGAATCATTCCGACCCAACTTGAGTTTGTGGATATTGCTGGCCTTGTGCGCGGCGCTAGTAAAGGTGAAGGGCTAGGAAACCAGTTCCTGGCCAATATCCGTGAAGTCGATGCAATCGTCCACGTACTAAGATGTTTTGAAGACAGTAACGTGACCCATGTGGAAGGTTCAGTTGACCCAATCCGCGATGCGGAGACCGTGGAAACAGAACTTATGATAGCTGATTTAGAGAGCTTAGAGCGACGTTCTGACCAAATTACAAAAAGAGCCAAATCAGGAGATAAGGAGGCTAAAGAACTAATTATTGTAATGGAGGCGGTTCTAGATTCACTCCGGAAAGGACATCCCGCCCGCACAGTCCGGCCCACCGATACTTCGCAAAGAATAATTTTTGACGGAATGCAACTTCTGTCGAGCAAGCCGGTGCTTTACGCCTGTAATGTGGACGAAGAGTCTGCCGCAACCGGTAATGCTTTTTCTGCTGAGGTCAAAGAGCGTGCAATAGCCGAAAACGCTGCCTCGGTAGTAATATCAGCCGCTATAGAAGCTGAAGTATCGCAACTTGACGACATCAATGAGAAAAGAGAGTTTTTAGAAAGTCTTGGGTTAAATGAAACCGGCCTGGCCCAGGTTATTCGAGCCGGTTACAGTCTATTAGATCTCATAACCTATTTTACGGCTGGGCCCAAGGAAGCACGCGCATGGACGGTCATTCGAGGAACTAAAGCGCCACAAGCTGCATCAGCAATTCACACTGACTTTGAGCGCGGTTTTATCCGCGCAGAGACCATCGCTTATAACGATTTTGTTGCCCTCAACGGTGAACAAGGGGCCAGAGATAAAGGAAGGATGCGTCAAGAGGGTAAGGAGTATGTAGTGAATGACGGCGATGTGCTGCACTTTCTATTCAATACCTAGTCATAGTCTCATTGGAAAAAGAAAAGCTTTTATTTCTTAAGTCGCGCCCAGATGCGCAATTTTAAGAGATACGCCAAAGCCGTGAACAATAATGTGTACAGTATCACCCTAATGCCCATGTTGTGACGAGCCTCGAGATTTGGCTCTGCCGCCCAATGCAAAAAAGCGGTAACGTCTTTAGCAATGTTCTCCTCAGTGGCCGGGGTCCCATCTTCATAGAATACGCGGTCATCCATAATCTGAATTCCCATAGAAATCTGGTAGCCTGGGAAATATTTGTTGTAGCTCATTCCATCTGCCAATTGCATGCCCGGCGGGGGCTCTTCTTCATATCCGAGAAGTAGGTGATATATGTAATCAGGGCCGCCCCCACGTGCTTTGGTAATCAGAGATAAGTCTGGTGGGTATGAGCCACCATTAGCCATACGTGCAATCGCTTCATTAGGAAAAGGTGGGGGAAAATAATCAGACGCCTTAGCTGGTCGCATAAACATATCACCAAATTCATCCGGACCATCTTCGACCTCATATTCGGCAGCCAGCACTTTAATCTGTTGTTCGCTATAACCCAATGCTTCAAAATTACGGAAAGCGATGTACTTCAAAGAATGGCACGCAGCGCAAACTTCACGATAAACTTGGAAGCCTCTCTGGAGTTGCTGCTTGTCAAAAGTGCCGAACAAGCCGTTAAAGCTCCATTCCTCTTCTGGCACACTAATGTCTTCAGCGGTATTGGCGCTAATCGGAAGAACGAGAAAAGTTGCGGCCACGGCGGCAAAAACGGTCTTTTTCATGGAGCTACTCCGCAGGCTTCATGACCGACTCGCTAATGCTTGCCGGAAGGGGTTTGGGCGTCTCAAGCCAGCCAATAACTGGCAGGAAAACAAGAAAATGTAGGAAATACCAGGCCGTGCCAATACGGCTCAGCAACAGCGGAATACCCTCCGCCGGCTGCGACCCGCAGTATCCAAGCACCAACACCACAGCCAAGAAAATCCAGAAAAAAATCTTAAACACTGGACGGAACGTCGCCGATCGAATCCGAGAAGTATCTAGCCATGGCAAGACAAACAGAATCAGTATCGAGCTGGCGAAGAAAACAACGCCTAGTAGCTTATCCGGAATTGCTCTCAAAATCGCGTAGAATGGCAAAAAGTACCACTCAGGAACAATGTGAGGCGGAGTCACAAGAGGGTCGGCGGGCGTGTAGTTATCCGCGTGCCCCATAAAATTGGGTGCCCAAAAGACAACAGCGAAGTAGGCCAGTAGCAAGAGGCCCATACCAAAAAGATCTTTAGAAATATAATATGGAGCGAATGGTATTTTGTCCGCCGGGGCTGCGTTAATACCCAGTGGATTGTTCGAACCCGGAATATGCAACGCCCATACGTGAAGCACGACCACCCCTACAATCACAAAAGGTAGTAAATAGTGCAGCGAGAAGAATCTGTTGAGAGTGGGGTTATCCACGGAAAAACCGCCCCACAAAAGCGTAACAATGTCGTCACCAACAAGCGGTATAGCCGAGAAAAGGTTGGTAATGACCGTAGCTCCCCAAAAGCTCATCTGGCCCCAGGGCAAAACGTAACCCATAAAGGCGGTTGCCATCATCAGAATCATTATGACGAGCCCCAGCCACCACAGCACTTCGCGGGGAGCTTTGTAGGAGCCATAGTATAAGCCTCGGAAAATATGAATATAGACGACAATAAAAAAGAAACTTGCGCCGTTGGCATGCATGTATCGAAGGACCCAACCATAATTCACATCGCGCATAATTCGCTCTACGCTATCGAAGGCCATGTCCGCGTGCGGCGTATAATTCATCGCCAGAAAAATGCCTGTCACAATCATGATCAAGAGCATGAGCGTGGCCAGTGAGCCAAAATTCCACCAGTAGTTTAAATTCCTAGGTGCCGGATACTTCGTGCCAATAACGTGATCTATGAAAGAAAAGATCGGTAGGCGCTCATCAAACCACTCAAAAGCTTTACGACTTACACTTTTTTCCGTGCTCATGGACTTTCTCCTTAACCGACACGCACGGTAGTATCAGACACAAACTCATAAGGCGGCACTTCAAGATTAGTAGGTGCCGGCCCTCGGCGAATACGTCCGGACGTATCATAATGCGAGCCATGACATGGACAAAACCAACCACCGAAATCGCCGCGAGGCTCAGTCGACTTTGTGCCAAGAGGAATACATCCCAAGTGCGTGCAAATACCAACTAGGATAAGGAATGCAGGGTTCTTAGCGCGCGAGGTATCATCTTGTGGATCAGGCAGGTCTGTCAAATCGACAGCTGAGGCCGATTCGATCTCTGCCGCAGTGCGGTGCCTCACAAATACCGGCTTGCCACGCCACACCACTGTTACTCCCTGACCAGCAGCAATACCGTCGACGCTAAATTCGGTGGTGGACAATGACAATGTGTCGGCCGCCGGATTCATACTGTCGACAAGTGGCCATACCATCATACCCGCGCCAACAGCACTTACCGCTACTGTAGAGTGCAACAAGAAGTCCCTCCGGGTTTCACCCCCCGCTTCGGCAGCATGGGCAGATACTGTATTTGCCATGTTCGCCATCCCTTTTCTCCACACTT
>PASS01000008.1 GCA_002712165.1 Fidelibacterota bacterium | reverse complement strand
GTATCATCACCAGCCGCCGTATCATCACCAGCCGCCGTATCATCACCAGCCGCCGTATCATCACCAGCCGCCGTATCATCACCACCCGGAGGGAATGTTTCTAATATATCTGTTTCATCAGGTTCAACATTTTCATCAGGTATAACAAGTTCAATAAGATTACTTTGTTTATTGACTATATGTGATGTTAATCCTATAATTACCATCAATCCAAACATTTTTGTATATTCATCATCCTTAATATGAAAAAAAAGGATATATGCAAAAATTGATATTAATAGTACTTTATTTATCAACATTATATAGTATTGTATTATATTTTTTTATAATTATTTAAAAAATGTTTATGAATGATAAATAAACATGGAAGAAGCTATCTCTGAAAAGTGGATACTATGGTATCACTCTATTAATGATCATCGATGGGGGAAGGATACATACAAAAAAATATATACTATATCAACCTTATATGATTATCAATATGTTTATGATATTTGTAAACAAGATCACTATCAAAATGGAATGTTTTTTTGTATGAAAGAAAATATTTTCCCAAATTGGGAAGATCCCGATAATCGTAATGGGGGATGTTTATCTTTTAAAATAACATCAACTGATGTATTAAGTGAATGGAATGAATTGTTATTAAAATGTATTACAAATCATTTATTGTTAGAAAAAAATGAAGAAATTAATGGTATTTCAATTTCACCTAAAAAGGAATTTAATATTATCAAAATATGGTTAAGAAATGATTCTTTTGACTACAAAAATAACTTGATTGAATATGGAACAAATATTTTACTCAAAAATTCACTGTATAAAAAACATTCTTTTTAATTACTATTTGGAGCAAGACATAGTTTAATATCCCCTAATGAAGCTACTGAATATCTAATAATTAATGGATAATCATTCTTAATGTATAGATTAATTTGATTGCATAAGTTTGTACATTTTGTAAACAGGATTAAGTATTTTAATGAATAAATTCCTTGAATTGGTAATTCTTTTGGAGATATTTGATTAAATTTTAATCCATTATTTGTTTCCCCCAAGATAGTTTCTTGCGATGCAAAATCACCTGTACAATTTAATAATAATTGAGAACCAATACTTTTAATTTCAATATTTTCACCAATATTAATCATATCTCTTATTATTTTTTGAAAATCATTGGATGGTAATGATAGTTCTGTTTCAAATTCTGCTGGAGGGATCTTAATATTTTCATCAGCTATATCAAGTAGATTTAACCTGTATACAGTTTGTGAATTTTTTTCAAAATTATTGATTAATATACCTAATTTGTTTTCATTTTCTTTTTCAATAAATAATGTTAATGTTTCGGAATTACCCATTGTTTTGATTAACTTAAAAAAATTTAACATGTTCACACCCACAAGCATCTTCTTAGGACAATGGAAAAATTCAAAGTTTTCATGGTCTAATTTCATATGAATTAAGATAGAACGAGTTGAATCCATTGCCATTAATTTAACACCTGTTTCATCAAAAATAAAATTACCTTCAGTAAGAATTTCCTTCAATGCTTCAATTAGAATACGAAAAGCACCTGCTTGTTCTGTTTTAATATTTAAATGAAACTTATTAAGATCATCCATTTTATTTATAATGATGTTTATATAACCTTTAAATATTTATCCTATTATAAAACGCGGACCAATACTCATACATTGTAATTCTTGCATCAATAATTTACAAGAATATGGAATATTAATTTTCTTGAATTTTTTGTAATTATTACACTTCTTGCATTCATATGTGTTTGATTCTGGATTTGCAATAGCAGGTAGATTACATTCACAACATATGAATATATGATATTTATCAGATACATCCATCATCCTTTCTCTCAGAAAATTAGATGTTCCATGTGCGATCATACAATCCCTTTCCATTTCTCCAAACCTCAAACCACCATGTGAAGATCTACCTTCCGCTGGTTGCCTTGTCATAGTAACGATTGGTCCACTTGAACGACTATGAATTTTGTCACCTGACATATGCTTCAGCCGTTGATAATACGTTGGACCAATAAATATCTGTGTATGTAATTGTTCACCTGTAAATCCATTATACAAAATTTCATTTCCATTTTTTTCATGACCTGCTTTGAGTAGCATCGAACTTATATTTTGAACATTAATTTTATCAAATGCTGTACCATTCCCAATATTACCTGTTTCACAACAAACCTTACCAAGAATACACTCAATCAATTGAGCAATAGTCATCCTACTTGGAATCGCGTGAGGATTGATAATTATATCGGGTATGATTCCATTTGATGAAAAAGGCATATCTTCTGGATTGTAAACCATTCCAATTGTTCCTTTTTGTCCATGTCTCGATGAAAACTTATCTCCAATTTCTGGTTTTCTAAAACTCCTTATCCTTGTTTTACATATTTTATATCCATCACTATTTGTTGTGATATAATTTTCATCAATATAACCATTTTCATTTTTCCTTAATGTAGTACTATTGTCTTTATAATCATAATTTATATTATTTTTAATAGGGATTACTTTTCCAATCAAAATATCATCCCCTCCTACATAGGTATCTTTATCAATAAATCCTTTTTCATTTAGTTTAGAATAGTTGCAAGGTTTTGGGAAAAGTAACTTTGATTTGTCTGGTCTACAAAATTTTTCTTCTTCTCCAGACAATTGATTTTTCTTTTCTTCATCTTTGTATGTCCTGTAGAAGGTCGATGCGAATAGTCCTCTATCAATAGATGCTTTATTAAATAAAATTGAATCCTCCTGATTATATCCTGCATAAGTAGCAATAGCAACAATTACATTGATACCATTCGGTAGTTTATCTGCATTTAGATATTTCATCATTTTTGTTTCGATTAAAGGTCTCTGTGGATAGGATAATACATGACTGAATGTATCAAATCTCTTATTATAACTTGTACAGTGAACACCTACTGCTTGCTTTCCCATCGCAGATTGATATGTATTCCTTGGAGCCTGATTATGATGGGGGAAAGGAATACATGAAGCGAGTGCTCCCAATATAAGTGATGGATGGATTTCTGCGTGAGTATAATTTTTATCCTTAGTTATTTCATTTACATTTACAGAAATAATACAGCTGTTTGTTTCATAAGGATCAATATATTCAATACAGAATCCATTGTTTGAATGAACCTTTGTTGTCAATGATTCCCAATTATATTTCTTATTGTGAATCATTTTTTCAATTTCTTTGTTAAATAATGAAACACCATCCTTTATTACAAGTAGAGGTCGAATTGGACGTCCACCGTCTGTAAAGATATAAATAATATAATTCATTGTATCACAGTAGATTGATGTATGAATATTAATTAAACCATTTTCACGAAACTCTTTAACTGAACTAACTAATTCATTTGGTTCTTTTGTAAAACCTATCCAATTACCATTTACAAATACCTTACAAGCATCTAATTTATTAAATGAATAAATATTAATATCTTTAAATGATGTGATATATTGATCAATGTAATGTTTAACTGTTTCTGATGTACCACTGACAGTAACTTCACAGTTCATTGAGAGATTTTTCACAATACCAACAGCTTGACCTTCTGGTGTTTCACTTGGACATACATAACCCCATGAGGTACCATGAAGCTTACGAGGAGGGATTAATTTTCCAGTATTATCAGAAGGTGTTTGTACCCTTCTTAAGTGTGAAATAGTACTTGGATATGTTAAACGATTTAGTACTTGAGAAACACCTTGTTTACTTGCATTAACTTTCATCCCCCAATTACCAGTTGCCATTGCGCCTTTTAATATATTCTCAATGTAGGAATATTTGATTATCTTATGAATATTGATCTCATTAATAATATCTTGATAATTCTTATTAAGGTTCCATAATCCTGAATTTACTTCTTTAGTAATATAGTTCTTAATATCTTTTGTTATTTTATGAACACACTGATAAGTTAGATTACCAAGTAAATAACCGGGTGTTTCAAATCGTTTACTTAGATAACTATCCCTATCATCAAAGGGTATAGCTCCAAGATAACACTTCAATAATTTATTAACCATATAACCTGTAAAGAATATCTTCTTCTGTTTATCTTCTCCAAGATGATTTAGATATTCTTTAAGAATTGATTCCTTAACATAACTTATTTTTTTATCCTCATTTTGGACATAATGATTATTATGGTTAATATACTTACTAATATAGTGAACAGCTTCTGCTTCTGTTTTAATTGATATCGTTTCTTCAATCGATGGTTTTAGCATTTTTAGAATATTTTCATCAATTCTAGAGTTGTTATTATCAATTATATGATAAACAATGTCTTTGTCAGAACCACAACCAAGTGCCCTAAATAAAACAAAGAGTGGTATCTCTTGTTTCATATGTGGTAACATTATTTTAAGAGTATTACCATACATTTCACTTTTATTGGTAATTTTGATTGTAACGACTTTAGGAATACCATAATTGTTTTCTGAAAGGGAACGTGTTTCACAGATGTGTGAATATTTAGCTATATTTTTAGGATTTTTATAAACACAAACAATATTATTTGCTACTTTTTCTTGAGAAATAATTACTTTTTCATTGCCATTAATAATAAAGTATCCTCCTAGATCATACTTACACTCATCATTATTTTCTTTTGAATTAAGGATACAATATTTTGAACCCACCATAATCGGTACTTTTCCAATAATGATATTTGGAATTGTCTTATTTTCTAGAGTAATAATTGAATCGCCTTCTTTAATATGAATAGTTGATATAAAATCTACTATAATTGGAGATAAATATGTACTATTACGTACCCTAGCCATATTCGGTGTCATTGGTTTTGAGCATCCATTATTTTCAACTAGAAGTGGTTTTCCAATATGTAAATTCTTTATATTTAATTCAATACTATGTATGTCGCATTCTGGATCGTTAAATGATATTGATACAGGGAAATATTGTTTGATTATCTGAGGTATTATTTCATCGATATAAAAATCATAGGATTGAATTTGATGATTAATCAAAACGTTTTTCTGATCAAAATATTTTTGAATCAATACGTCAGTATTTAGCATAGTTAAATATTATTTATGAAATAAAGTTTAAATATTTTCAAATTTATATTTAAAAATTATGAAGTAAGTAATAATAAATGGCATTTTATCATTATATTATATATCCCTCCTTCGTATTTATAGGTTCACTTTTTATAAGTATGGTTAAGGATTATATTGAAGTAAGCTATGTGCATAAAAAAAAATTAAATTAGTTACATAAATGTTTAATACTATCAAATATTTTATCGTTATTAATTATGTTAAGTGATGTTTTTTTTAAAAAAGGACTTATCTTCTTTTCTTCTTCTAACTCAATTTCAAGATAATTCTTATATTCTAAAAATATATTCTTTGTATCACAATAATTAATAATATCATAAATACGACTGATATAATAGTCTTCATAAAGGTTCTTATCACTTTCCCATGAGGGGGAAGGTATCATATTAAAATCTTCATATAATTTCCATAATTGATTGTATAAGATAATACACTGCATACAATACGAATCAATTACGATACCTTCTTTCAATGATATTTTACGTATTAAATTTAGTAGGAACTGAGGTTCTTCGACCCTACATAATTTTTCTTCTTTTAAATATAAGTTAATATCTTTCTTAATTACTTCTAAATCGCATTTTTTATCTAAAAATAACCAACATGCCTTTGAAAAATTATTAATTTCATTCGATGTATCTAAAATTCTTAAAAATGAACGATTAATAAAATCTATGTTTTCTGAAATAAAATTGGGTAGTTCCCAACAAAATCCAAAATCATAAATCACTAAAACATAATCATTTTCCTCTTTGTTAAATCTAACTTTCCAATTTCCACGATGTAAATCTCCGTGAATAAAATGGGATATTGTCTCATTATTTTTATTGAATAACTTAAATAATAAAATAAGTTTACATTTTGTATATTCACTTATGTCTAAATCGTAGAAAGATTCCCCTTCTTCATATGACATGATTAATATATTCTCAGACATACGATAGATTTGAGGGATAATTATATATGGATTATCTTTATAAATCTCATAAAATTGAAGGCAATTATTTGCTTCACAAATAAGATTTGTCTGCATTTTGAAATCACTAATAAAATCGCTTAGATTCAAAGGGATAATTGAATAAAACTTTCGCTTTATAAAAGGGAAAAATATGATACAATTGACTAAAAATTGGAAATAAATTATCTGAGTGTGTAAATTTGGATGTAGTACTTTTAATACTTTTAATTCACCATTTTTATCTTTAATTTGGTAAACTTGCCCAATACTACCGGAAGCAAGTGTTCTTACAATTGTAAACTCATCTTCTAATTTTTTATTGAATTCTTTTTGATAAATACATTTAGTATAATCCAATGAATGATAATTACAATTTTCATAAATACTTTCTAACTTAGTAAACCATTCATAATTACTATCTTCTCTGTCAATATTATAAATATTCTCTATTTTGGGTAATGTCCATTGAACAAATTTTAGAGCAATGCATCCTGAATTCTTAATATTTTGGATGATTATATCGAAAACTATTTCCGATTTTTGTTTTTGAAAGTAGTAAATTGAGGACCAAATTCCCAATTTGATAT
Source organism: Fidelibacterota bacterium (assembly GCA_002712165.1). GTDB lineage: Bacteria > Pseudomonadota > Alphaproteobacteria > Rhodospirillales > Rhodospirillaceae > UBA11612. The sequence continues at coordinate 14,865 of PASS01000008.1, read as the reverse complement.
AGTTAAATAGAAAGATCATTAATAAATAAATGTATATTTTTTTAAATGATTAAACTTAACGTATTTAAGTTTAAAATATATAAATATAATAATACTACAATTAATGTCAACAAATAAGTTAATTCAAGATTTAATCTTGTTCTATGTAAAAGAAAATTATAATAAATATTTAGAAGATCATAAAATAAAGGAAATTCCTGAGAAAGATATTGCAGATATTATTTCACAACTGTATGTTACAAAGAAGGAACATATTCAAACTTTTTTAAAAGATTCTCTAAAACAATTAATGAAAGATGAATATTTTGGTGATCAAACTCTTTCAAATATATGTAGAGAAATATTTAGTGATGATGAATTATGTAAAAATCGCCTTATAATGGAAATAAAGAATTATCAAAAGACAATGATTGAATAATAATCTATGTTATTATATACACAATGATTAACGATACATTAAGTCATAAATTAAATGGAGGTAAAGTGGTTAAAAAGAAAAAAACTAATAGTTCCCCTTTATCAAAAAAATATAAAAAATTCTTAAATAGTGAAAATATTCAATTATCAACCTCTAAAAAAGAAAGACCTCAACTCTCTATGAATAATCCCGATCTTAAAATTAATGTAATTAAAAAAAATGAAATAGCAAAAGATATAGAAGATGTAAAAGAACCCTGTAAAAGAAAACGAGTAAAAATGAAAGATGGTAAGTTGGACCAAGTAGCAATCGAACACAATAAAAAATGTGAAGAAGAAATGCTTGAAATGTTCGCAAAAAAAGTCGAAAAGGGAGAAAAGGGAGAAAAGGGAGAAAAGGGAGAAAAGGGAGAAAAGGGAGAAAAGGGAGAAAAGGGAGAAAAGGAAGAAAAGGAAGAAAAGGAAGAAAAGGGAGAAAAGGGAGAAAAGGGAGAAAAGGGAGAAAAGGGAGAAAAGGAAGAAAAGGGAGAAAAGGGAGAAAAGGAAGAAAAGGAAGAAAAGGGAGAAAAGAAAAAGAAGAAAAAGAAGAAAAAGAGATCTAAAAAGCATAAGAAATCAAAAAGAAAAAGAAAAAAGTCTAAGAAAAGAAGTAAAAGGAAAAATTTAAGTCATCATATAAAAAATATCTCTGATGCATCAATGAAAGAAGAATTATTAAAAGAAGGTATAGAGATTAAAGGGAATAAAAAAAATATACTTCGAGATATCTATATGTTTTCAAAATTAGGTGGTATTAAGGTTCATAGAGAATAATTATTGATCAGGTTCATCAGTCTGTACCTGCTGCTCTGAACTATTGTTTCTTTTACGTATTATTTTTATAATATAATTATCATTGTCAACTAACAATGGAGTTCCATAGAGTCCGGTGATGTTTTGACTTAAAAATTCTTTTCCGTTATTGTCTTCTGCATCATTCTTGACGATATCAAGGGATACATTTTCACCCGGGTATAGTTTCTTAAAATTACTTACAGATTGGATCGATGTGAAATGGACGAAAATCTCTTTGTCAAGATATTCCGATCCCGGGGTGATAACTTTAATAAATCCAAATCCTTTCTTCTGATCAAACCAGACAACATTGCCAATTTCAGCTCCAATTTTTCTTTCTTCGGTCATTATATGATTTATATTTATAATTAATCTTTATATATGTTTAAAATAATTATTCAAGTTATTATTTTAATCTATCTTATTGCAATATTCTATCATAGTAGCCAACTTCAAAAATTTAATATGAATGGATTTATCATTGAAACATATAATCAACAAGTCATGTATGATAATATGAATATTTTGAACCCTGTATTATTAAAAAGTGATATTAACTATCACTCAAATGAAATCTTACCCCCTACATTCAAAGATAAACAGGTCTTTCAAAAAGTGACAATTAAAAATGATTTTGATCTTAATCAATTACCAAAACCAGAATTCCATTTCCCGATCTACAAATCAATTTCAGTAATTGATAAGAGTATACCTTTAAAACAATGTATCCATAACTACAATATTGTATGTATTCTAGAAGGGGAATGTATCTTTTATTTATTCAATCCAAAACATAAAGATGAGATTCAAAACAAAGAAAACCATCAAATAAAAAAATGGGGACATAAAAAAAAGGTTCAAAAAAGTGATATTTTAATTATTCCACCTTTTTGGTCCTACATACAGGAAGTTCAAAAAAAAGTAATACAATATCACATTGACATCGATAGTTATTTTACAGTTATTCCTAATTTTCTGAAGGAGTCTTACTTGGGGTATATTGATGAATAAAATCATTCGTTTTTTTAAGAGAATATCCACCCAAAGCCCAATAGATTTGTATTTGATATTTTTGAAGGTTATACGTCATATCTGTACAAGCATTACAGAAGAGGTTTAGACGAAATATATTTGTAAAGTTAACTTCATAACATCCAAAGAAGATACATGAATTAAGTAATAGAAAATTTAAGAATATAATTGATGAAAAAGTCATAACTACAACCATGCGTTCCCTTGGAAAATAACTCTGAAGTCCTTTGATTGTGTCCATATTCATTATTTTGTACTTTTATTTCTACTTTATAATTCAAATTTAAATAATTTAAAAAATTAATAATTTAAAATACTATAATGTTTTATCAATTTAATAATTTCAAAAAAAGAATACCTTTCCCTCTAATTGATATTTATTTATTCAGATGGGGGCAATCCATTTCATCAGGTATTCATAATCATGCAAAACACGGATGTGTTTTGTTTTTATTCAAAGGTGCTTTAAAAGAAAAAAGATACAATAATTATTTAGAATATACCAAAACAAATATGTTTAAGGCTCCATCAATTTCATTTATCCACAATTCCAAAGGTTATCATGAAGTTATTCCAACGAAACATTCGTATTCACTCCATTTTTATTATCCAAAAGACCATAAAACTAAATATTTTATTAATAATAAATGAATTACATTTCTTTCTTTTTCATCGTAACAGGTTTGTTTATCCTTTATGCCGAATATTCTGTGGGTAATATCGTATATCGAATAACATCTCAAGGTATTCAACAATTCCAACCAGGTAATATCATCCATTACTTACTCAATCCATTGTACAATGGGTTCTTATGGAATTTTCAACTTTTGGATGTGAATTATGTTTTTGTTATGATTTGTTCAACTGTCATTTACCATAATATTTACTAAAACCCATAGGGCATTTGGAGTTCAACATCTGCTGGTGGCAATGTACTCGGTGTCCATTGAGGTTGGTATTGTGGACGTTGTTCTTTGAATGATTGTTCCGCCTTAATTAGATCTTCTAATACTTTTTTTCTCTTTTCTTTTGCTTGTTCTAATTCTCTTGCTTTAAAGTATCCCGGATACATACTTTCAGCTCTAGGACCACTATACAATAACCATGGATTTTGTCCCTTCGTTTTTACAACTTTATTCTTCCTCTTTGATACTTTCTTCTTTGATACCGATACCTTCTTTTTAGATGATTTCTTAGGTTTTTTTTTTGTACCACCATATATCTTTTTTTTATATGGTCTTTTTGCTGTAGTTCTTCTACACCGTTTTTTACTACTTTTCCTTACCATTTATATATTAAATAAACATAAAAATATAATTTTATCTATGTTATAATAAAGAAATAATGGCAATGATAGGGGAATTAATGATGGTTGATAGATGGCTTCACGGATGGGCTTTAGGTGATGAATTAATAAACTGGTACAATGTAAATAAAGACAATCCTGATTTTATGACATTTAAAAGGTTCGAAGAACTATTCCAAGGACATCAATATTCACAAGATGAAGTTAATCAAATTTCAAATGAAATAAAATTAGGATGCAGGTCTGATTCCGAAATCATTACATCTCAATGTATTCAAGCACTTCAAGAGTACTATAATAGTAAAGCTACTGCTATTTCATGGAAGTTAGAACAAGAAACTGCTCAGAGGATGATTGAATCAGGTACTGGTCGCTTTTTCATCCAACCAGGTTACAGAGAAGTCGATGATATGCTTCAAATGATACAACAAGCACCAGCAGAAGAAAAAGCCAGGGCACAAGCAGAAGAAGAAAAATATAGAGAAGATATACTATTGGGTCGTCAGAAAGCATGGAGAAAATATGAAAAATCACTACAAGATAAACAAAAGGCAGATGCTGCCTCTCTCCCCGCGCGGGCGCTTCGAAAGGCGCGGAGCACTACTCCGGGCACGCCGCCGCCGCGATCCCCGGCTCCTGCCCCTACCCCTCAGTCCAAAATCACTGACTTCTTCAGTCAAAAGAAAGTAGAAGAAAAAAAGAAACCCTCTTCAAAGAAAAAAACCCCTTCAAAGAAAAAACCTCCTTCAAAAGAAAAATCCTCTTCAAAGGGAAAAACCCCTTCAAAGAAAAAACCTCCTTCAAAAGAAAAATCCTCTTCAAAGGGAAAAAAAAGTAAAAGTCGCATGGAAGTAAAAAAAAGCAAGGGTGGTAGAAAAATGAAAAGTAAACCACGTTCCAAAAGAAAATCGCGTTCTAAAAAATGATTTAAATTTTAATCATAATATTTAAAATTTGATAGTTTAATTTTAAGAAAATAAAATAAAAAAAAACATATAAATGGATCTGGGAGGACTTTACTGTATGCCTGATAGTTCAGGGGAATGGATTGATAAAATAAAAGAAAGAATAGCGAAATTATATTATTCATTTGATGAAGTAACAAAAGAATTACCCAATGGAATTAACGTTTTTAATATCATGAATCTAAATCAACCATCTGATAAACTAGGAGAATCGATCGCTTCATTCATAGTCCGTTCATATATGATAAAATTAATAAAAAAAGATTTAGATGATGGTTCAAAGTTAACCTATACAACACCTATTAACCTTTTTCTGGATAGTTTTGACAAAGAATTTACTGTTTTAATTAATAAAGAAGCTATTGAAAGTATTAAAACAATTTTAAACCATACCCATTTTAAAGGGTGTAGTAATAGAAAAGAAATCGAAGAAAAGATACTTTCAGTTAAAGGATTAAATATACGATTTAATAAATAAATTAAAACCATATCACATTAATAACTACTTTTTTTCATATAAAGTTAATATTCATTAATTAAAATAATAAAATTTGATTATTCTATTTATATATATATTCTATAAATAGAATTATTCAATGAAAGAATGTTCCTGCAATTTAATTGATTGGACAGGAAAAGATGGGAAATATATTCATATTGAATCAGGGGAAATTTATGATTCTCAAAAACATGGTGCATTAGATTGTCAAACAAAAGTTAAGGAAGGAATATTTAATTATGGAGAATATTTCAATATATGTAAGTATATTCCAGGTGATCCAAAATCCAATTTTCCAAGTGCGAGTGAAAAAATAGTAAAGGGAGTATCAAAACCTAATGAAGGAATACCTCCTATCTCTAAAAAACTATTTAAATAACATCGATTCGGTTCTGTTTATTTCTTCTTTTCCCTTCTTTTTTTACTTCTAATCGACCTGAATAAAATATAACAAGTTGACAAACAACGATACATAATGTAAATGCTGTTAAGACGGCTATCACAAGTTTTAATATATTATTATCGATTGTTGGTACCATAGAATTATCAACTGAAATTCTTAATGAAGATATTTCATCCGAAAGATCCTGCATATCAATACGAAGTTGAATAACTTGCCCTTCAATACTCTCTGTCGTCTGTTGGTCATCCTCCACAATTGTCCTCATATCTTCTATTGCTGTCACCATCGAAGCAACTGAAGTAGCTGCTGATCGAGCTGATTGAGATGCTTCCTGTGTTGACTGTATCACTTGTGCTACACAAGCAGTACCACATTGACTTGCACTATGATGCATTATAAATATTAATAAAAATATTATTTAATTTTATCAAATTTTATCAAATTTTATTACACATAATTGAATGAAACTAAATTTTCCAAGTTAATTCTTGAATAGGAAATGAAGAATATGTAAATTTTAATACAGATTCAATATCAAAATCCTTACAGGTATAAATATCTATACTAAAAAAATTAGGTCTATCTTCATTCTTTTCCCATGTATATATATGCATACCGCTTTCTTTCCAACACATATATGAAGATAAACCATACTTTATATCAAAATTAAATGTCGGCTTTGATACAATTGTCATATCCATTAATTTTGATAATTCATTCATATATCTATCCATACCTTCCTTAGAGAAAGGTTCTTCTGAAATTCCTTCAATAACTAATCTTTTTCGAATAATCGTAGGGGCTAAATCTATATATGAATTATGTATATTCATAGTATTATATATATATATATATATATTTTATTAGATTAGATTAGATTATCCCTATATTTTTAAATTTTTTTATAATAAATATATTATGAAAGAATTGTTTAAGTGTATATTTGATTCCAAAGTTAATATAATTATTATTATATTAATAATTATTATATTAATTATATGCCTCACAAAGTATTGTAAAGTACAAGAAGGATTTGGTTTTCCTAGAAGGGGTAGAAGGGGGACAGGCGGAGGTCGTGGCAGAGGACGAGGACGAGGACGCGGAAAAGGGCGAGGACGCGGAAGAGGACGAGGACGCGGTAGTAGCCAAGAGGCGGGCAGGCCCTTTTCGAGAGAGGTTGAGAAGATGTCGTTAGAAGATATAATCCATACAGGAAAATGGAATAAAGAGACAAAATTAGAAGATTTTATTGACCTTCTTGAAACGAATAATATAATTTTAAAAGAATCCATAGATAAGTTTGTTCATATTGACCAAGTATATTTCTTAGGATTATTAGAAAAATATAAAAAAGAGTCTCCCGATATATTTGATAAATTTATAAAAAAGCATATGAATATAAATACAGAGTCTTATCCCGAAACAAAAGGAGATGATGATAAAGATATTATTGAAGGCCTCTCGCACCACGGGCAGGGGTCGGATGTGTCCTACGACCCCGCCGCCCGCCCACGAAACGTACAGGGCGGAATGCAGTATGCCGACTACGTAAGATTGAACCCTCAGGCGTCCGGATCGTCGGCGGGGGGCATTAGTTTCCAAGGTGCTGTGCGCATGATACAACAGGATATAAGAGACTCTCAGCATCAACAGCAAGTCCCAACGGCGCTCCGCCCCACTGCAGACGTGGCGTCCGCGGCCGGCTGGTCGCGACCGGTTGAGGGAACAGCTAGAACTCTTAATCAAGTACGGGCCGATAGGAGACAAAGGGCACTGGAAAAGAATATCCGTGAGATGGGTTCCGGTTACCGTCTCCCTTTTAGGGCGTCGCTCAGTGCTGGACTTAAAGGAGCTGGATTGACTACAAAAGCCGGCCCCAGTACGGGTATGGGGTTATCATTATTAATGAAAGCATTTGAGCAAGATAAGATGTTTGAAAGGCCTAATTCTATCTTCCATCTACCATTAAGACATAATGTACCCGCTCACCCACCTCCCCCTCTACCAAATTATTTAAGAAAGGGAGACTTTTGGGATGAGTTTAGGGGGGAAGTATGGCCGATAGCTAAATTATATAATGACTTAATGAAGGATGTTACGGCTGGCGTACCCCCTAGGAAAGTATACGATGATATTGAAGGTGTATTGTTAGTTTTAGAATTCGCCGGAAGCCACTGTTTTCGTACTTGTACGGCTCCGCCTTGCAGTGATGTAGTTGACGATGTCCGGAAAATCTTATCAGGAGAGGTGGAGGTCGTGAACTGCAACAATGAAGCCACGTCACTTAATAATATACAGCTTAATGAAATGATGCAAGCGAAGATAACCAGGGAATGGGGGGAAGCTGCTGACCCTGACAACTCGGATCTTCAGGCCCTCATCAACTCGTTCGGCTTGAGCAACCATTATACGACCGCAGAAATATTGCAGGCTATGTCTGAAACAAACCCCATACTTTTGAATGTTTTAAGTCCGCAGATAAGAACTACACTTGCCGCCGCCTCCTCCGCCGCCGCCTCGCGTCAGAATCCCGAACTGTCTAGTGTAAATGACCTTTATGAACCGGGTAGTAGCCCTTTCTCAGGGGAAGAAGATGGGCGCCCTGATTATCAGAAATATTGGCTAAACTGGGGGGAAAGCGCACCGATCGGAATGGAGGATGATGATTTTAAGGACGCAGGATTAATGCTTGACCAAATACATACATTACGTCTTGTTTTAAAGGATTTAAAAACCTATAAAAATGTGTATGAAGAAAATGTGAATGAAATGCATGATGAAGACAAAGGAACAGATGGACACTGTCATTGTATTCATTGTATTGATGAAAATCATGTGGAGGTTTTTGAAGACGATTTTACATGCCAAATACCTGCTTCATGTGAATCAAAGGAAGCGGATGCCACCGAAGATATCAAAAAAAAATGTAAGGATGTTACAATTGAGGGCGCAGGGGCGGCTGCCGCGGACGCCAGCAAGAAAGTCGCAGATGGTCTCACTTTAAAGGAAGGCGATAGAGAACTCGCCGCTCAATATGATGAGGCGGTGATGAATGAAAGGAGGGAGTGTAATGATGTGAGAGTGAATGGAGTGAATGTTTGTAAGTACACACCGCATCAGCCAGGTGAACTCACATCGCGCGGAAGTCCCGGCGAGGGCCTATTAGGGTGCATCGTGACACGTAATGGTGGGGGGAAATATAATGATTTACAAATGTGTGAAAGAGAAGGGGATATAAGAGATAATAAAGGATTTGCAGGAGCCGGAGGCGTGAGTTGTAGACACGGCTGGAACGAGGTATGCCGCTCCAGAAGAAAGGATGCGGTTAAAGAAAAATGCGAAGAGGGTCCCGACGATGATAATATCGAATACTTACCAAATAAAACCCCAGAAGATATCTTCAACGAATATGCCACCGCCGTCGCTGGTGAGATGAATATCGATGAGTTCGAAAGGATGGTCGATGAGATAATGGACGATGGACGTTTCAGAGAGTTCTTTCCCGCCCTGCCGAACGTCGTATATGGGTCCAAGCACCAGCATTGGTATGATGCCTTCAATGAAGCGGGTGGGAATTGCCGAAATGTTGAGGAGACCGACGTTTGCAGTCCGATCAACATGGAGGGCTTCTTGAAGCTATGGGAAGATCGGAACTGGGACGAAATGTCTATCCCAAATAATTACTTTAGATGTGATAATGTAATGAATAAATCGCATATCAACGACGTCCTTGCATATAGTCACCATTTTACATATCCACATCATTCAGCAGATCAAGGGAAATGTGATTGTGTAAGAGGGATTAAGGATAACCTTGTTGAGGAGGAAGAAAGATGGAGTCTTTTTCATTTGGATGGCATTGATACCATAACTAATACATATGAAAGCCTTTTCAATCCATATTGTGAAGGAAAACAAGAAGTATATGGAGGAGCTGCTGGTGAATTGCAAATGCACGATGTTGGAGGCGCCGGGGCTTTTTATGAGGATAGCTCGATCGCCGACACAGGAGGGCTTAAAAATTACGGTGGACGGTGTACGGATCTCACCCCCAGCACTGACAAATGGAATGATATGTTTGAGGAAGCTCTGCCTGGGGAAATTAATGATAGATCTAATCCAGCCCAAAAAAAATGTGAAAATTCATATCAATCGCTTGATGGTGCGCATTGTAAATGGGACTCTCAAAATAAAAAATGTGAATCATCAAAAGTAAACTATTGTAAGGAGGATGAAAAAATATTAAAATTTTTAAATACATTTAAAGAGCAATGGCCAATTCCTTCTTATGATGAAAATAAAATAGCAATGCATGGTGTTACGGAACCTGCTGATACAACGTCTACTGACCCATTAAAGGTTATACCAGAAGGTTGGCCTATGCATTCTAGATGCTTTGCACAGGGTATACACTCCACACGTAGTTCGATCTCGCGGGCACAGAGGCCAGTTAAAGAATGGATGCGGGGTTCGTTGGGTCCGAAGTGCCTAGAGAGCAGTTGCGAAGGCTGCGTTAAAGAAGATAATTCCATAGTTTTTAAGGATGAAAAAGTAAATGGTAATAATGTTGTGGTGACCAGCGGCGGTAGTAGCATGACACGAGCTAAATGTGAGCAAGGTGGAAGAGGCAAATGGTATCCTGATTTAGCTACCCATGTTGAACAGATAGTTTCAGAAAAATGTAATATGATAGATATGCAAGCTAAAAAATTTAACTCCATAGTACCGCCAGGAGCAGAATATTGTCAAGGTGACACATGTCCAGTAGGGGTCACGAATGGAGAAGCAAGATGTTTTAATATAGATAGCCCAGGCGATCCACTCGATACATCTCTCTCGAAAGAACAATGTATTGGTTCATGTAAAGCAGATGATCAAGAGACCTGTTCTGCTATTCAGGCCGACGACGAAGGGGATTGTACTGATAATGGATGTTTATTTATAGAAGAACAATGTATTTCTTATGACCCCTACGATCTTGAAAATAACCCTTGTACCAAAAAGCATAATGACGGGACCGGCGGCCGCTGGGCCCCGGATACTGGGGAGGAGGGTTGTAAAAGTATAGGTCCTCAATGTTACTATATTTCTGCTGGTTGTACTACTAAAATGGATATATGCGACAACAATAACCTTCAAAGTGATTGTATGGCTGCATCGAGTAGTTGTGTATGGACACCAGCCTCTTCAGATAACACTGACTGGAAAAATACTATTTATGAAACGAAAGAATCTTGGATGGAGAGATCATGTAACGAAGTTAAATTACCTACCTTCACCGGTTCGGACAATCGAGATGATCCTGTATGCTACTTTTATAGTGCATCAGAAAATCAACCTCCTTTGGCATCAGGGCATGAACACATACATAGCTATACTCTTCGTAGAGTTATTGAAGCAATCCGTTCCCGGTATACAACTTCTGATATTGAGCGGCCGGATGGGGGCGGCGGAGATATATGTATTATAGAAGATCAACATTGGTATGATGGAAGCCACTGCCCCACACCTGTCGGCCGTGAGTGCCCACCCGACCCATCCAAGTCGTTGCTGGATGTCGGAATTACCGCTCGCAACGTCAACATTGATGCGCAGCATACGGCGTACGGCGTATGCACGGTGGTCGGTGATGACGGACGAGAACAAGAAGACGTGACCATCGGATCGCCTGGAACATGCGAGAGACTCGGTGGAGATTGGCCCTACATTGTCACGGCTGATCTCCAGAAAAACGACGGAAGCTGGGTTAGTGCGAGAACTGAACAATGGTGCGAGTGCATTAAGGATAATGAGGTTATTACGGCAACGTCGAAGGGTGACTGCGAGAGAAATGGGGGACTCTGGGATGGCTGCAAGGAGGACGGCCATCCGTACGCCGTCCCAATTAAAACTACAGCACTGATGAACATAGACGGCGCCTTCGCGTTAGGCCAGTGCCACGCGCCGCCAAACTGGGAGCTCCCAGCCATCGACGATCTGCGAACCAATTCAAGACGTTGCGACGCCCTGCCGCCGGAGCTTGCGGGCGAGCCCAGATACAGCATATGTAGGATAACCAAGAAAGCCGCGGTAGACCTCGTTATTACCCTGAGTCCCGATTTCGAATTGCCGGGGGCGGACCAGAGGGCGGATCTCGTCCCGAAAAAATCCAGACCTGGAAGGTGGATGCCGAGGGTCAAGGCCGAAGCAATAAACCACATCCGCGGACTGAGTTCCGTAGAGATGCAAGGCCTAAATCCGCAAGAGCTGCGCGAGCGGGCCTGGGCGGTGATGAAGAGTGCTGGCTACAGCGACGATAGCATAGACTTGGCTCTCACGAACATCGCGGACTCAAATAGCGCCACGGTCGATCTGATTTTGGAGGGAATAGTTTGGGAACTTGAAGGGTACTCGATGCAGCATCTCAGATGGCGCGCGATGGAACTCGGTGCCAGTGATTTCGCCTTCGCTGAGCTGGACTCGGTGAGGGCCTGGGCGGAATCGCAAACGATTGGCTCTCTACTGGACCAAGCGACGCAGCTCGGCGCTAGCTCTGACGGCAAATGGCAACCCCCAGAAAAACAGTTCGACCTCAGGCCGCTGTCGAAGGGGGGGAGGGCCGAGAGTAACTGTAAGGAAGCTTACGGGGGGACTGGAATTTGGATTCGTGCAGACGGCGCCATGGTCTCTAGCGGGCCCCGCGGGGGGGTGGATGTGGCTCTGTGGTGGGCTGGACCGATTACGCGCGCCAGAATCCCCCACTTGCAAGAAAAGGTCGCCGTGAAGCCGGACAACACTAACAATAACAATGGATGTATTTACGTGGACGGACAGCCCCAGCAGCTGGAAGCCTGCACTGGTCCAAATGGCTCGCAAGGCAATGATGGAGCAGGTGGTGTATGCGAGTTGGACCCAATCCGAGGTGGTTGTTATATCCCCCCAAATCTTCGGATGCCGGATGCATCCGCGGATTCATTGAATCATGAAATAGGTATTGATTATAATATGGAAAATACAGATGAAATTCTACTTAATTTGGAGGCAAGTGGGTATAATTGTGAATACATTCCTGCTGTCGCCGAACTTGATCCCCGATGTATTCGTCGAACACCTAGTAACAAGCAAGACTGTATAGCTCAGCGTGGGTTCTGGATGGAGCCAGCAACGGTCGGCTTTGGTAGTACTAGTATTGATCACGACGCGTTATCCCATATAAATTCCCTAGCTCGAAGACATACACACCCCGCCACCGGTATAGACGAAGGAAGTAATCCCCCTGTCCATGAATGTGGAGATGAATGTGTTACCACTATTTTAGGTATGAGTCGTGGTGAATTAATTAAGGAATTACAATTTTACGAATTAGAATACTTATCAAGAAGACATGCCCTTAATGCACATGAAATAAGAAATAGATTTTTAATAAAAAAGAATTATTCTGACAAAAAGAAATTGACAGGTACTGATAAGGAAAATTATAAAAAAGAAAAAGAAAAATATATATATAATACATTTTGGCAAAGGAATGATTCTACTTATAAACCAAAATGTTATATAAAAGATGATTTAGATATAAATGACCAAAATGTGATTAATTGGTGCAACCGCGTATTAACCAAACCTGGATCGTCCGATGGTGAAATTTCGGATGTAGCGGGAGCAGCTGGATTAGATAATGATTTATGTAGTTATGATAATATTCGCAAAATATGTAATCACAATAACGGCTCCGCATCAATTTCCACTTGCGCTGATAATAATACCGTGTGTGAATATAAAGATACATTAGGTATGAGCTGGATCTGGGCCCCCAACACCGCCGACGAACTGAATGATGAGTCGCGTCTGTGGGATGAAGATGATTTCAAGGGTAGAAAAAATCTACCATGTGTGGCCTACGCACCTGAAAGTCGGTCAGTTTGTATAGACCGGAAACAGGGACTGGCGGTGCACGGCTCGCAGCCGGATTCGGAGCCCGGTACTGGCGAATGGCTTCCCAATAAAAATTACTTGCTTAAATGGCATAGTAATAGATGTTGGCCTGACCAAAGCGGCCTTAATCTTGTGGATCAGGCTGGGGGGCAAGACACATGCGACCCGGACCCGGAGAACCGTCCCATATATCCGCTGAACAAAGATGGCCCCGTTAGTATAGCTTCTGAGTGGCAATCTCTGACAGCGGCTGCTGCTGCGGCAGAGGCAGAGGCAGAGGCAGAGGCAGAGGCTCGCACAGCGTTCTCCCTCTTTGACAAGGGCGGTGACGGCACCATCGACCGCTACGAGCTGGCAACCGTCATGGGCTCCCTCGGCCAGGGCCTGACAACGAGACAAGCAAGGGAAATGGTGGACAGGTTTTGGGATTTTGGGGTCGACGCCGACGACAACGGAACCATCGACTTCCAGGAGTTCCTGACCAGGATGGCCTCGGCAGAGGAGGAGGGTCGCTGAGCAATCCGCGGAACTGTCGAAGTGGTTCTTTGCCTAGGTGAAGATACATACAAATTATGATAAACTTCAAACCTATTTTAAAGTATTTTTTTAAATTTGAATATCTTTAAAAAAAGATACATAAACAATGGATCTCCTTTTCTATGTATTGATGGCTATGTTCTCGGTAATCCTTGATAATTTCATTATTCATTTCAATATACCGATACTTTCTGTATTCTTATTTATTAACATTACAGGACTGTATTTAATTATTAGTCGTATTCAAATCGTTATCAATATTGCTGGACGCGAAAATACTACATAATTGTGCAACAAATAATAATTACCTTTTCTTTATTCTTTCCTTCATCACTTGATTCATGCTTCTTTTTTTTTCCACCTTTCTCAACCCCTTCACTCATAATTTCATTCATACCCATTTTGATTGTTTTATTATTTTTAATGTAACGGGCAATCAAATTTATATTGATACTATATATATGCCAAAGAAGTCAAAAAGAAGAAGAAGAAAAAAAGATCGTTCGGCGCGTAAAATACAACAGGCGACAAGAGATCGTTTATCCAGAAAAAATACGGCCGCAACCAAAATCCAATCGCGTTTAAGAGGGAATATGACACGGAGAAAAGAAGATGTTCCATGGACAGAACCTTTATTAAGTGTCCCTTACAGAGATACGGACTGGAAAAATGTAGAAGGTTTAGAAATGCCCTGGGAGGTTGAAAAAAGTATCTTAAAATCAATCATCTATCCAGAGGGTTTGGATGATATTAAAGAAGGGATTGATGAGTTAGAAAAGAAGTATTACAAAACAACCCAGGAATTAGAACGTTTGAAGACAATTCCGGAAGGTTTAGAACAAAGTATGCAACAAGATCGAATGGAAGAAACATTAACAAAACACCAACACGATATAGGTAAAACTTTATACGAATTAGAGAAACAGTTACAAGGAGCAATGCAATTGGATCTTTTTCAATG
>PASS01000007.1 GCA_002712165.1 Fidelibacterota bacterium | reverse complement strand
CTGGCCACGTAACCATGCCCAAATGAGAGACCTGTTAGCAACAATCGATGATGGTGCTCATGCCGATTTCGCTCGGACAGAATGCGCCGCGTATAATTCAGTAAGAGTGTTTGACACATCGGGTGGCCAGCACGCGGGCCGTGGAAGCTGGTCGAATTATCCGGAATTCAATACGTACCTCATCACCGTCGATGCCTATAAGGACGCGACGTGTGGACTTACACTTTCTCACGCCTACCCCGCTAACAGCCTCGCCGCCGAAAGTTACTGCTCCAAGTACTCCACAAATTCGAAGCGTCTATGTCAATGTTTAGTACCATCAGTCGACTGTGTACTCGAATCGGAATCAGATGCACGTGCCCGTTGTCCCGCTGAGTGTGGAACAACTACTCAAACGATTACTACTGCTGCTTCAGGTAGTGGAGCTGCGTGCGCCTCCCCGACAACATATAACTGTCAACCAGGCGACGGTGCATGTATAGAGATTGTGTGCAATGAGGATGAATATGTTCTAAATAATGAATGTATACCATGTCCAGATGGATTTACCAGACCAGGAGGTGATCCTCAAAATGGGCAAGATACACTTTGTTTTGAATGGTCTTGGTCAGAACCAGGTCAATCTTGTGATCAGAAATGTAGTCTCAATTCACTGACTTGTGCTCCTCAAGGACGGTGGATTAAAGATCAGGACGATTTTGATAAGATCATCGCGCTACCGTCAATGTTAGACGGATCCCCGAGCTGGGAAGCCGCCGCCGCTGCAGGCCAAGTAATGCCCGGCGTCGACGCCACAACCGGTCAGATCACCTGTGCCTTCGGCATAACAGACGATATGGAGGACCCCAGCGGAGCGGAGTCCAGTAGCCCCCCCGCCTTCAACACGGGCCGCCCTTGGAATTGCTACAGTGGAGTGGGTGGGGATGGTGCTGCGCACGGCTCTAGGACCAGCGAATGCTCGGCATCTAGCGACGTATTTATGCGTATGTGTCCATGTGAGGTAGATCATGTAACACCATGTACTGAGAATCATCATGTTTCAAACCATAGATGTATACCATGTTCGGATGGAACAGTACGAGATGCTGGAGACGATCCAAATGGAGGAGATACAGAGTGTCTTGCGGGGGCGGTCATCAACACATGGATTTGGAGTGACGCGGGGCAATCCTGTACGGATGCGTGTGCGATGTATACAGACAAATCATGTACCCCCGGCACCTGGGCCCCCTTCAATAAGGGTTGTCGAATTGGTAACTCTGATTTTGGTCCGTGCTGGGAAAACATTTTAGACGAAATCGATCTCGGCCACCACCCAAATCTCAGGGAGCCTCACCGGGATGGCCGGAACGAGTCAATTTTTCGCGACAACGAGACTTGTGGTGGAGTACACACGAGCGGCCGCCTAACAGGAGGAGTTAAGGGATGCTCAGCTCTTTGGAGGGGAGCGGGGACGTCTTACCCTTGGACAGGGTTGAGCCCAGCTTTTCAATACAGCGGTACCGGGAACTGGACGCCGTCCGGCAGGATATACCGGGCCGGAGCGGAGGGGGAGACCGAGGTGGTAGTCGATCCTCCGACCTGGGATTGCGACACCGCGAACAACCAATACCGCTTGTGCTGTTGCGGCTGTGATTAGAAGGAGGAGTGGTTGCGATAATCCTACGTCTGTTATCATCATAGACGTCAGTTATGATAGTAACCTTTTCTCGAACGACGGCAGAGGATCACTTTCGGTATGGCCTGCGACAATGCAGGGCGAACTCACTGTTTGCACACTTTCCGGTCCTTACGCGCTGAGGTTCACTGCAGAATGGGTCTGCGTCTGGGTACGCTGCCTTTGTAAATTATAGAGAGTCACTTATAGTATAATGAATACAGAAATAAAAATTATTAATACTTTTATTATTTTGTTTATCTGAAAAAATATAATATTATGTAAT
Organism: Fidelibacterota bacterium; assembly: GCA_002712165.1. GTDB lineage: Bacteria > Pseudomonadota > Alphaproteobacteria > Rhodospirillales > Rhodospirillaceae > UBA11612. The sequence goes on along the minus strand of PASS01000007.1, from coordinate 12,508 downwards.
ATATGAATGTAAATGATATTATTGGATTAATATTTATTTTAATATTAATCTATTTAATTTATTTAATTTATTTAATCTTTCAACCTCCTTTAGTTGAAGGAATGAGTAGTGAAGAAGAAGAAGAAGATGATTATTTATCAAATGATCAATTAACTACTCTCAAAGAAAAACTAAATAGAGGAGAATATCCCGAAAGTATAACCTGTAGTCAATTAAGGAAACGTGAAATAAATACTTTAAATAAAGATGAAAGAGTTGATTCATTATTATGTCGAGCACGTGAACATTTTATAGATTTACCTTTCTGTTTAGAAGGTCAATTCCCAAATGGTTATGATTTAAGTAAATGCGGGGAGGGGTCACCAGAAGTAGAAGATGTACAAGGTTGTTGTTGGTGTCCTCCTGGTGAACATATTCCTGGCGAAAACATACTTCTAAAAAATCGGAATAGTCCAGATTATAGAGAATATTCATCAAGGGATTGTGAACCCATTCCAGTTGATTGCAAAGTATCTGATTGGGGGGAATGGAGCGAATGTAGTGTAAACTGTGGTGGTGGAATACAGACTAGAGCACGGGCAGTTACAATAAACCCTGAGAATGGTGGTGAGGAATGTCCAGAATTAATAGAAGGACAGGATTGCAATACTCAAGCTTGTAAGCAAGAAATATTGAAAGAAACCGGTCCACAACAAGAATCTCCGGATGTATATTCAAGAAGGGCAAGACAAATCGGAAGAAAGCCACGTCGGCAGAGGCCAAGTAGGAGGATGCCAAGTAGAAAGAGACCTAGTAGAATGGGTCCAAGAAGGACAAGAGGTACTCGGGCTCGGCCAAGTCGTAGGAGAAGTAGTAGGACAAGGCCAAGTAGTACAAGGAGTGGTCGAAGTAGGGGGAGTAGATCAAGGGGAAGTCCCGGAAGGCCAACTAGGAAAGGGTCAAATGTGAGTAGGGGAATGATGTAATTACTATACAGATAAAAAATTATGCGAATTATAATATTAACCAGACATTATGTTTTTAACTTCTAAAACATGATTATCGATTCATTAAGTTCCTTTTTACAAAATGTAAATACTATTTTAAATAAAATATATATGTATAAATTATATATATATATATCTAATGAAACCACGAGACATTATTAGGTTATTTTTATTAATTGTGGTAGTTTATTTGATCTATTTAGCATTTGATCCATTAATTGAAGGTTTTGAAGGTGTTCGCAGTGAGGGGGAAGGAGAAGAATCTAAATATTGTCCATACGGACAATATTTAAAGGGGACAGGTCCATGTGAATTAGGTCTTAATTCAGTGTATAATGGTATATGTTGTTTTTGTCCAGAGGGAAAAGCTGTTCGAGAAGGATCCCAGATACCTTTAAGTTCCAGATTTGATTCAGATCGTGTAGAAGAAGGACAAATAACCGAATGTCTTCCGATTGAATGTACTAGTCGTGTTGACAGAGGCAACCTACATGATAATTTAGATATTATAGAAGAAGAATTAGATTTATCAAACAATTTTAATGTTTATGCAAAATGTAAAGAAGGATATCAAGGGACAACAGTTTGTCCTCAGAATGAACAATGTATTTTAGAATACATTAATCCAATTGAACATTTTAAAATCGATCCATGTAAAAAACATGGTCAATCGTATGATATAACAGGAAGTAATAGTAATTTTCAATGTACCAAATGTCCTATTGGAAAATATTCAAATGGAATAGATGAATGTACTGGTATATCTAAAATGTATGAATTTAATATAAATTCGTATGATAGAATAAATGAAAATTGTGTATGTGAGGGAGACTGTACGGGGCATGAAAATTGTCCAGTAAATAATGGATGCTCTTGGGTTCCAACAAATGAATGTAGACCTGATATAGAACTAAAAGTTAATACTTGTATAACTGATGGAGATACTATTAATAATACTATTGATGGTCCAAATATACTGGATATTTCTGTTGATCCAGTATCTTTATTCAATAATTCTGACTATTTTAGGGTATATACCAAACCAGGAGAAACCGATTGTCCTTTAGATGGTTATTATGGAAGGATATCAAATGAAGGACCTGTGGCGACGTGTACAGAGACATCAACCGTCTCTGTACAAGCCGATGCTGATGCATGCGCCGCGGTCACCAATCTCGGTAGCGCCGAGGAGTGCGAAGCAGTAATGACTGCTGCCGATAATAGCGTCGCAGCGTGCACCTACAGAAAATGTGAGATGACTCTAAAAATAGCGGATATCAATGATTCTTCTGTGAGTTTGTCTGATAGTATTCTAAATAATTGTATTATTTCTCAAAATATATGCTCTCAAAAAGATCTAGATAATGGAAAAATACATCAAGAATATCCAATCATAAGAATAGATAAAACTGAACCCGATTGGCCGTGGGCACCTTCGGTTGGCAGCGATATCGGTGCCCCTAAAAGATTAGTTCTTCCGGGAAAGATTGACATTAAAGAGGGTTCATCAATAAAGATAATAAATAAAAATAGTAGCTATGAAGTAGTCCCTGGTACTCCTTTTTACGAACCCCCTGATAACTGGAATGAAACTATTAGTAATAAACATTTTAAAGCTATAGAAATAAAACATGAAAATAATGAGACATCGATTAGCCTTAGTTATAATGGCTCATCCTCTCAATCTATTATGTTACATAACAAACAGGACGAGGAGAAAGTGGGAAGACAGATGCCGTTCTTGTACACGGTCTTCATGACCGGCGAAAATCTCAGTGATTACAATGATAGCTGCAATGATGACATGAATAATTGCCTTTATCTTCAAATATGCGAAAAATGTCAAAATGATAATTATTCAAACAAACATACAGGATATAAGTGTACTCCTTGTCCAGAGAATCAATATTCAGCAAATTGGAGATGTTTATTTGAACCAACAGCCGGCGCAGTTGATTTCCAAACATGCCAAGAAGTTAATTTAAGTGATCCAACAATTAAAACTATATTTGAGGATGGAGAATGTGTACTTGAAAAAGATACAGGGGATAGAAAATATTATTTAGAAAAAAATGAATGCGTAGATAGTTTACTTTCCGACGCGTCTGGGGAAATTAAATGGAAACAATCAATACATAAAAGTGATAGATGTATTATCCCATGTGGAAAAAATAAATATTGGAAGAATGAAAATACAGATGAATATGGACACGGCCGTAATAACGGGTATTGCGAGTATTGTGAAGTAAATGGAGATCAGGCTAATGTAATAGGCAAGGAAAGGAAATTAGGTATATGTATTGGTCATCACGGGGTGATTCTTCCTGAATATAATAGTAGAGAAAGTTGCGATCGTTGGAGGCGAAGCTCTGCAGGCCCGCAAGACCCATGGAAGGGATACTCTAGAATTAATTTGGAAAACGAATGTGTAAGATGTCCATCTGGGAAATATACATATGGAGAAAGATATTGTAACCTATATAATAATAATGAAGGTAATCCAGGGATATGTAATAATATAAATGGATGTGTATGGGATGAAACGAATGGTAAATGTAATGCTATATGTCAATCTTGTACAGATTCAAATAATTGTAGTAAGTCTATTGATCAAATTAGTATACATTCTTATCAAGATGATTACATAGATTCCTCAGAGTGCTCATCTGATCAATTCTTGAATATAAATAATCAATGTCAATGCCATACATATCGTTCAATTCTCTATGAAGAATCATTCCCCCTTACCGGTGACGAAAATGATAACAAAGTATATTCTTTTTTCAATGCTGGTGAAGAACCAAATAATCCATTAGAAAGTGGATATCGTAAATGGTTACATACATGTACAAACACTTCCGAAGAAGCTAATCAAGGAGAAGGACGATGTGAACCAGGGGAACCAGAAGGAAGACCACATACTAACTCAATAGACTTTAAAATCGATCTTATATATAATGATAAAATTATTCCTATAAATTTAAATAATGTAAATAAGGACGATGTTTCTTCTACTGATACTTATACTAGTGGTAGTTTTATTGAGAATATTATAAACAAAGTAGTTACTATTGAATCTGATAGTATAGATAATCCTGGAGATATAATTATGTTTGGAAAAATCATTCAAGGTGATGATGATATAATATATAAACTTAATAATAAAGAAAGTGGGGTACGAAGGTCTGGTTGGGATTATGAAGATTCAGGAATACGCGACAATAAACTAATTTATCAATTCGTAAAAGTTGACTCATGGAAAAGATTTAATAGTAATACTGGACAAGTCGAGGATATTACCGGTGAAGAAGTAAGAAGCCCTACTCCACACGAAAAACTTGTAATATATGATATAGATTACGATAATTATAGTAGTGGAAATTGTAGTTTAATTCAAAGTCGTAAAGGTTTAAGTTGTTTTGGTCGTACCCCAGAAGAAAGGGATGAATGGTTAGAACTACCGGATGATGATCGTAAATATATAGATAATATATGGAGTAGTTCAGATATATCTGGATACCCTAAAACAGGATATATGTTGGTCGGAGAAAATACTAATACTAATGAGGCAAAATGTAAAGTATCTTCATATGTATTAGACGATACTAATGGAAATGAAAAAATTATCCCATATTCACATAGTGGTCAATATCGTCCATATCCTAAACCATCCGATGATCCAGAAGAAGAAAGATTTCAGTCATGGTTAAATAAAGACTTTAATAATATAGAGAGTTGTGAAATTAATCAACCCGGATGCTTTAAAAGAAAAAAAGAATGTATTAATAACCCTATGGATAAAGAATCAAGGTTATGTTCTATTAGTGGTATTTGTAATGGTTTAACTAGTAAAAGAAATTGTAATAATACATTTGGTTGTAATTGGAACGATAATATTGGTATTTGTGAAGATGATTTCTCAAATCAATCAAGTCAATACGCAAGTCCAACATGTTTAGGATATACGGGTCACTCTTGGATATATTTTGGTACTAACAGCGACGACACTTATAAATTATACTCCTTAGCCTCACACCGTGGCGCGCGTGTGCCGGCCGCGGACATGGCGCGCGCTATAGAGGAATATGAAACGGAAATCACCAATATTGGAAGTGAATTTAATATAGATACTATATTAAACAGATATAATAGTAATCACCTCAATCAATTTCCACCACCCGTCGCAGGTGTAGATCCATCGAATGATATACTATGTTTTAATGCATCAAATAATTTAGAGTGGAAGAGATTTGAACAAGCATCTCAACCGAATATTACTTTTGATTTTAGAACAAAGGGGAATGTTGAGGATGAATGTCCAATAAAAACAAGTATATCTCGATATCGTTGGTCAGTAGACCAAGTAAATAATAGCTTTAGTATTACTTCAAGTGATGAAATTAACGATCCATACCTTAATGGACTAATTATTTCTTTAAAAAATGGTGATAGTAATACAGCACAAGAAAAAATAAATAATATTATAGAAAAATGTGTAATTGTACCCACCGGAACTTATAGAGACCTTAGTCAGGAGGAGCTACCCTCTATAAAATATTGTACTATCCCCCAGAACCTTTTGCCGACAGGTAAATCTTTATTAAGTAATGGATACAGATGCTATCCATATAATAATGAAGGGTATTATTTAAAAGATGAAGGTGGATTCACAAAATGTGAAATTCCCGAAATAAATTATTATACTGATGAAAAGGATAGAGTTCGTTTATGTGAAAATCAAACTGATAGTGATGGAAATGAAACATGTGATGGATATATAGATAATTCTTATATCCGTGAAATGCAGGAAATTAGTCCGAATATCCTTGTATATACTTCTCAAGATAACAGATTATCTAGGGGTTGGCGGCGGCAGTTTTATAATGAAAAAGGACGCGTTAATTGTTGGAATAAAGGAGACATAGATAAATTAGAAGAAGAGGATACGGAGAACTACATACCTGTTTGCTTGCTTTCTGAAGGAGTGGAGTGGGGTCAGGGAATTCTGACGGGGAGAGGTCCCCAATTAGGGACGCACAGAATGGATTTAGGAGTTACTGAAGATGAATGTAATAGCAGAGGAATGGAACGATTATCGTTTAATCATTTAGTGGGTAAAAAAAAATGTAAATATCACAATTATGATTCAGTTATTTATGCTAAACCCGGATATTATGTTAAAGGAGACCAAAGTGGTGATGACCCGGGGGATGACGTCCCGGGAAGTTTAAAACAATACGTCGAGCAAGGTGATACTGATATTAATCCTCCTGATAAAAAAACCCGTGCCCATCCAAATGCAGGAGAAGTAGTCGAATGCGATGATCATCCTAATTGTGAGGAGAATGATACAGGTAGTAAATGTGTACTGTATCGATGGGATATAGAAACTAGTCAATGGAGTGGTCTATTTAATAATATCCTCGATGTATCGCTTAATGATGGTCCTTATCCTCCTCAAGATTGTTGTCGGGATGAAAATCCAAGTTGCGTTAATTCTGAAAAGTGTAATATTTATGATAAAAAAACACAAACATTACAACCAGCTAGAGAAAGGGATATACAAATTTCAGGGGAGAACCCTGAACTACAGCAGGGAGCCATATTCGAAGGAACCCAAAAATATTTTAAAGCTTGTATAAGAGCCATTTCTGGATATGAAACAGACAAGGGTATTGTTAAGACGCAATAAAAATTTGTGATAAGAGTATTTTTTTTAAATAATATACAAAATAATAATATATATATTATTAAATAGTATGAAAACAAAAGATACAATTGGAATTATTCTAGTTATCTTATTAATCTATTTAATAACAATACCCCAACCCATTTTTGAGCCTTTTCTTAGTGAAGAAAAATTAACTGAAATTAGTAAAATGGATCAAATTGAATATATAAGGAGACTGAATCAGTTATTAGAAAAAGAAATAAATGGAGAATTAACAATCGAAGAATATTCTGAATTAATTTTTCTTGAGAGAGGAGATGGAGGATTAACAGAGAATCAACTTACCGTAGTAGCAAATACGGAAACCACCGCGCGCCAGAATACCTTCCAACCAATATTTAACACTTTACGCCGTCATCGTGATGCCGGCATTACTATAACAGAAGAAATGTGGAGGAGTGCTATAGAACAACTCCGTTCTAGACGATAATTTGAGACATGGTTCAACCTATTCTTAATAATAATATATATTATATATATATAATAAACCATGAAACAAAAAGATATTATTTGTATATTTTTATTATTCTTTTTAATTCACTTGGTATTCTTACCAATTAAAGAAGGTTTAACTGTAAATAGTATTGACGGACAAGTTCAAAGTGTCCATGACAGAATCCCTTTATTTTACCGTTAAAATATTTAAAATTATATCTTATCATTAATAAATTATGAATTTAATTTACATGGCGAAACCAATCTATGGTGGTTGGGTCACTTTTACTGCGCATTTATGTTTAAAATATAAATGTGAACTATTTAAAATTGCAAAAAGAACTGAAAAAAGGAAAAGGGAATATGGATATAATGTTCAGTATCAAAACATTACTATGGATAATTTACTACAAAAAGATAAATTTGTAATTACAGCGGTAGACAAACATTATTGGGAATATTTACATTTATTCCCTAAAGGAACAATATTAATCATCCATGATCCAACGGAATTAAAAGGGAAACAAAATGAGATTGTAAAATTAATTGAACATTTTAAAATTATTACCATTCGTAAAACTGTTCAAGAGTTTATCAAAAAAGAATACAATATTGATACTGACTTCTTACCACACCCTTTCTATGAATATCAAAAAGGAAATGAACCATCCGATTATTACTCATTATCTATCTCAAGAATTGATTTTGATAAACATACTGATCTAATTCTCGAAGCAAATCAATTCATACCAGATGATGATAAAAAAATACAAATATTTGGTGCCGAAAACCGCCTCTATGTACACCATAAATTAAAGGATCTAAACTTTCATGATTATTGGCACGGAAAATTCCCTAAAACACTACCACTATCACACGAAGGGAAAGATCTATTAAATGATTGTCATTTTATTGTTGATATGTCCATCATTAAAGGTGATGGCGGAGGTACTCAATATACATTCCTAGAAGCAATATACCACGATTGTGCATTAATCCTTCATAAAGAATGGATTGAACAAGGGGATACGTTTCAAAAAGATCATAACTGTTATGTTGTAGGATATACAAATAATGTAGGGAAAGAAATAGCAGATATTATTAATTCCCCATTAGATGATAAATATGAATCGATACTTAAAAATGCGAAAGAATTATTAAAAGATCATATCCAAGTGAAGTGGTTTTAAAATATTGTATATTTATAAATATGTCCGACAGAAATCAGTGGACTAAGGATTTCATATCGCGTGTCGATCAAGGTAGAACTAGATATCAAGATAAGATGGAACGGACTAGAAGGCAACAAGAACTAGATAGTTTATATAAAGAAGCTTATCCACAAGGGATAGAAGCAGGAACAGAGAGGACATCAGATTGGTTGGCAGTTGGAGCAGAAGAAGTTGGTAAATATCGTAAAGAAGAGACCAAACAAAGCGAACAACTAAATAGTGAAATGAACAAATATAGAAGCGATAAATTAAAACAAGCGAATGAAATTATTGATAATATCACCAGGTACGATATTGGATATAACATTGGTAAAAATGATTCAATTGCTGTGAAAGGATCCCATATTAGTAATGCAGGAATAGTTATTAGAAATTCGAAAAAAGAAGGTTCCGATTTTGTAGATATAATTACTAAAATATTTGCAAATTATTTAACATTCAAAGGATTTTCTTATGTATTTGAAATAATATTACAACAAATACACAAAGGAAATTGGAATGATATTATGATAACTAAAAATTTTAATCCATTTGCACCTGATTCAAAAGAATCAATCTATTTAAATATGATGTTTTCAAGAATGAACCATTACTCAGAGAATGACAAAAAAGATTTTATGAAAGTATATATGATTTCTTTAAATGAAAGAGATGAAATTTCAGGCCAAATTTCAGATGATGTATTAGTAGGCGGACAATCCGGTGGATTTTTTAAGAAATTAGGGAATCGAATGATTGATCATAGAAATCCACACGTCGAATGGCTTCCGGCAGATTGTTGTCCTTGTGTATTATCCTTTCTAGGATTACCCGAAGAAATTATAGAGCAGTTACAGTTACTATATGGATCTAGTACCGGGATGAACGCTGCGACGATTCAACAAATATTACACAATATATCATCCGCAAGTGGATATAATTATAATTGGGAAATGAAAAAAAAAGATATTCACTATGGTGCGCAGGCAGATCACCTCGGCGAAGCCCCTGGACCAGACGGAATAAATAGAGGACCAGGATATTGGTTAAATACTGCTTTAGAAGAATTATATGACTTAATACCAAACGGATTTGGAACGATAGGGGGATTTTATAAACCTGGATGGACAGGTGGACACTGTGTTGCTTTTGGTAAACTCGATGATGGGACACCTATGTTATTTGACATACAACAAGGGCAATGGTTTAAAGATCAAGGAATTGTAAATTATTTAGTATATCATGATGTAGCATATTTATTATGTTTATTTGGTACGGATAATGGAAATATAATTTACGAAGATGAAAGTGGGGCTCGACTGACTGAGGAACAAGTAAGGGCGGGACATGGTGTAGCTGCTGCTCATGCAGCGGCTGCTCATGCGGGGCCCGCTTTTGCTGGGTTCGGAGGGAAAAAGAAAAGGAAATCCAAACGTAAGTCGAAATCCAGATCTAAAAAGTCAAAAACCAAACGTAAGTCAAAAACCAAACGTAAGTCAAAAACCAAACGTAAGTCAAAATTGAGACGTAAGTCGAAATCTAAAAAGTCGAAATCGAAACGTATGAAATAAAATATTATTAATTAATAAATGCAAATGCCTCAGAGGAGGAATATTAATGAAGAAAAACTACAAAGTATTAGAGAAAAACTAAAAGAATGGCCAACTAGTTGTGATGAAGGGGGGGACTATATTAATATATTACTCGTAGGACATGGGAATGTTATAATGGACGGTAGAGTTAAACCTATTTCAGATCGAATCGCTGGAAACGGACCTAAAACATTCGGAATACCTTCTACAGCGATAGTTGATACGTGTGGTATGATCAGACCAGTTAAATATTATCATTCAGCAAAACATATTTATAAAATGAAATGTTTGGGACAGATGGATTATGACGAACCTGGATTCTTTCTGGATGTTTTAGATGAAAAATTTTCAGAGTTCGATGAAAAACATGGAATGGTCGATCCGGTTAAGCTACATCGTTCATATGATAATATACATGTTACATTTTCAGACCCTACTGGAATCTTACTTCCAGGTATATATATCATTAATGATTTATTTAATAATCCATTTATTCAGAGGTCTGAACAAGATTTTGATAGACGGAATGGTCTTGGTCCAGAAGGTAATTTAGGTTTACCTATGATAAAAAATTTCTGGGGAATGGGGGATATCTCATCTAAAATTTTTGACGATATTAAAGGACAGGGGAATTGGATAAAAGATTCAGAAAATAATTATAAAACTGGAATAGCACGTTCTGCTGATCTAAGTATTGATTGTAATAGTATCATTGAATCAATTTATAAGATATATGGAAAAATACCGGTTTTATTTAACCATTTATGTAAGGTTTCAGGGGCCCTTACAATTAAACGGACGGTTGCTCAAATTGAATCAAACGAACGAATTCCCGCCCCCCCTGGTTATAAAGAAGAAAGTTATATAATTCCTAGTCCTTATCTTATGGAAATGTATGATAGACAACTAAAAAGTGCACCTGTGGATGCATTGAAAAGAAAAACATATATAGAATCACTTAATAGAAGATTTCCTAGTGTTATTGAATATATAAAAAAAATGGAAGAAGACAGTATGGATGAAGTAATAAGTGGTATTGGGGCATTGAGTACTGGTCGGGGTGGAGGGTCAAAGAAAAGAAAGAAAAGAAAGAAAAGAAAGAAATCCAAACGTAAATCAAAACGTAAATCAAAACGTAAGTCGAAAAAGAGGAGAAGTAGAATGAAATCTAAACGTAAGGTAAAAAGATAAAAAATATATTCTATAAGTATAATACAAATGGTAAAACGTTGTCTTGATTGTAAATCAAGTATCATTAATGACTTAGAATCTGATATGGAAAATGAAGTCCCTCTGTGGTATAAAAAAGCAGGGAATTATTCGTTATTACCTAAAATGTTAAATTGCAATAAGAAGTTCAATCCTCATAAAACCGAATTAAAAGAACATATACCTGATATAACCGATATTGAAATTCAAATTCCAATTCAATCCAAAAAAGATACATGGGTTTTTTATTGGGCATCACTTTCAAATGATGATTTCAAAAAAATTGAATCTCCTGAAAAAGCATATGGAAAAGAAACCAATTCGGGCTTAGTAGAAACAGATGAAAAAGGAAATGCAGTATTGATATTAAATTGTCCTCAACCATACAAAGTAGATAATGTAACATACCCTCGCCATGTTCATTATACCCATTTAACTGACGAAGAAGTATGGAGTGATGAAATCAAGACATTAGTAGCTTACTGTCATTTAACAAAGGATCAATTCAAAGAATATTTAGATTCAAAGAGTCATTTAGTTATTAACGCACTCCCAGAAGATGACCATAAAACACGTTCAATCCCAGGAACACTTAATCTTCCTGTAAATGACTTGAATGATAATAATAAAGATGAAAAAATAAATGATTTAATTGATAATAATATTGATAAATATCCTTCACTCAATGAATCGATTGTAGAAGGTTCATTAGAAAAAGAAAATATACCAATGATCATCTATTGTGCAAATAAAGAATGCAATGCTTCGAAGAATTTAGTCAAGAAGTTAATGAATGCAGGATATCCAAATGTAATTGAATATCCAGGTGGAATTAAAGAATGGTTTGGTGATAAAGAAGAAGGTGAAGATGAAAAACCTACTTTTTTTGATGATGATGATAAATATAATTTGGATATTGATTACGAAACAATTGTAATAGATGGTGTCCAATACAAACATAAACTGGATGATTTAAATTATGTATTTGATAATGAAGATAATAAAGTTGGTGAACTAATGGACAATGAAATACTATGGGATTCAGAACAAGATGAAAAAAATCATCGTTTAAGAATGGATGAAGAAGACGATACAACCGATGAAGAAGATACAACCGATGAAGGAGATACAACCGATGAAGAAGATACAACCGATGAAGACGATACAACCGATGAAGAAGATACAACCGATGAAGACGATACAACCGATGAAGAAGAAGATGAACGCATTGAAAAAATAAGAAGTTTATTAAGTGGTGAAAAAGAGGATGATGAAAAAGAGGATGATGAAAAAGAGGATGATGAAAAAGAGGATGATGAAAAAGAGGATGATGAAAAAGAGGAT
>PASS01000006.1 GCA_002712165.1 Fidelibacterota bacterium | reverse complement strand
TTTGATGTGACAGCATCGTGTGCAGATGGATACGAAGGAACAGTTAATGTAGAAGCATGTACAACATCTGGAGAATATACATTAAGTGGGTGTGAACCCATAGTTTGTACAATACCTGATAATGCGATTGGCTATGAAATAACAGATGGAAATAAAAATCTCAGTTTACTTGATGAAAATGGCGAACTTGTTGGATTTGGTGTAACTGTGGATTCTTGTGCCATAGGTTATCGAGGTACTCCTCGTATAACTGTTTGTACAACATCTGGTCCATATGAATTATTTGGTTGTGAAAGAATTATTTGTTCAACTACAGAAACACAGGATAGTCAAGGGGATTGTATTGAAAATGTATGGAGGTTTCAAGGTATAGATGAAATATGTCCAAGTGTGACACCCCCAGATAATGCTATCATTGGTGATAGTAATCATTGTGGTGAAACTATTCAAATGACACGTACCATAAGATGTGAAGATTTTGATGGTAATTTACTTGAAGATAGTCAATGTGATAGTTCAACAATGCCCGAAACAACCATAACCTGTCCACGTGTTGATAAATGTTTATGTTTAGTGAATGAACATGTTATTAATGGAACATGTATATCCTGTCCTACAAATTCTACAAAAGATGCTGGTGATGATCCAAATGAAGAAGTAAATACATATTGTAATCGGGATTGTGGATTAATCCTTGACGAATGTAGTGAATTATGTGAAACACATGTCGATAGAACATATACGGTTGATGTAACTCCACTTGGAGATGGTATATTATGTGATGCTGTTGAAGAAACACTAAGGAATGATGCTAACATTGGGGATACTAATCTACTTGATTGTAGTCCTGGTGATGGACTATGCCCTGATAATTGTCTTATACCAGATAATTTTAGTTTAGAACAGTACATCCTTGATGAAAATAATGAATGTAATGCTGGGGATATATTAAATAAAAATACTATTTGTGAACTTACATGTCAACATGGTCTGACTGGGAGAGGTTCTCCTCCAAGTTGTGATAGTAATGGTATATTCCGTTCAGGTAATTTTGAATGTTCTGTTAGCGTTCGAAAATGCTCTGGAAATAGTGATACTACTCTGGACCATACATGTAACGAAGTATCATCCCCAAAAGAATTTATAGAATTAATACCATATCCGGACACCCATGACGAAGATTTAATTAATGAAACTTGTTGTGATCCTATTATTGGACAATGTTTAGGTAATTTTAATAGTGAAGATGATTGGACTGAGGAAAGATGTATAGAAATCAATTTAAGATCAAAATCTAGTGACGAAATAATCATATGTACAGAAAATAATTGTGATGAATCCCAATGTTGTGACAATGTTACTGATTATTGTAAAAACAATACTGACAGTTCTAATGATGTAGATTGTGGTGATAATAAACATTATCTATCAAATGCAGAAACTATTTTGAAAGGGGATAATCCAGACCAATTTATAGGAAATTGTTGTACAGATATTCCTATCTTATGTAATGGGAATGAAGATGAAAATGATAATTTTATATGTCCTAATAAACATGAATACTTGCCAAACGCTTCAACAATTGAAATTCAAAATATAAATGATGATGAAAGAGTGACAACATGTTGTCAGGAAAGGAGTGGTTATTGTACTAATAACTATGATGAAATGACTGATTATACATGCCCTGATATATATACTGTAACAAATGATGAACAACTAAAAATTGATGATGATGGATTATCCAATGAAGAAATACTTGAACGATGTTGTGAAGGAAGGACTGGTTTCTGTTCATTAAATCATGATAGAGATAATTTTTCTTGTGAAGATTGGGGTCAACAATTAAAAAATGGATCAAGTAATATCCAAGGATATTCAAGAAATAGATGTTGCGAAGACATTATAAATGTATGTGGTGGAAATACGGACAGTTCTTTCAATTTTGACTGTACAATCTATAATAAGGATCAAAAGTTTAATGAAGATGGAACAATTATAGACATAGATGATGAAACATCTACGAACATATGTGAAGAAGGGGGGTGTACAGATGAAAAATGTTGTATCATTAGAGAAGGATATTGTAGGGGGAATACAGACGGGACAAACTTTCCTTGTAATATAACTAGACAATCACTAATCCAAGATAATACTATTAAAGGAGATACACCAGATATTTGTTGCGAAAATATAACTGGTATGTGTATCGGTAATACGGATATAAATGAAGACCATGACTGTAGTACCTATAATTGGATGGATAAAGATAATAACCAAATAATTGAAAAAGATATTCCAGATGATATTAGTTCAGATTCTGATATTATTGATTATTTAAATAATCAATGTTGTAACAGGATAACAAACCGTTGTATAGATAACAGTTTAGTTGAAGACGATATTAATTGCGAAGAAATTGTTGAGGGTAGTGGTCCAACAAGGAGTCTTGTTGAAAATCAATATAAATATTGTTCGGTAAGACCGTCCATCAATATTACCAAAGAATTATGTCTTGATGATGGTGGTCATTGGACGTATTTAACTTGGGATGATGAGAGTAATAAAAAAGATATATGTTGTGCACCAATTATAGGAAGATGTACAGGAAATACTAATATAAGCGATGATTATGATAATGAATGTAATCAGGATGGTTTATTATTAAATGATATAGTCTGTGAAAATTTATCATGTGATAGAGAACAATGTTGTTCAATTATTACAAACTTATGTAGTGGGAATACAGAAACATCAGATGATTTTATATGTCCGGATAAATACAGAACAAAAACAGAAGATGATGTAACAGATTGGCCGATTGTAAAATTACATGAAGTAGGAATAGATACCCTTACAGAAACAGAAATAGAAAATGAAATTAATAATTGTTGTATAATGGAACGTTATTGTAGTGGGAATGAAACATATCTAAATACATCAGATGAATGGTGTTCTAATTTTAATATAACTATTGATGAAGAAGATATTACATTATCTTTAGTAGGGGGTTCGAAGAGTGTAGTTGTTCCAAGTGATGCAAATGACGAGATATTAAGGGAAATATGTTGTGAAGTTACTGGTACTATAAGAGGAGAAATTAGTATTGTATCTCAATGTAGTGGAGATGTTCCTATTCTATGTGCGGATGGTACATGTTCAGATACAATTGAAAATTGCCCATGTCCAACAGAAACACAATCATGTAATATAGAATGTATGGAAAGGGGGGATAGTACTGAATATGATGAATTACTTGCTTGTTTATCATCAATCGAACCAATGACAAATCTAAATGAAGGAATGGATAATAGAGAAGTAGATGGAGATACAAATGAAGTATGTCAAAATATAAGAGAAGAATTAGCGACTGCCCTTGAGATAAACTTATCTCAATTAGAAACTGTATGTTTCCAAGACAGATCCTCCTTACCGTATAATTATAAAATTAATTATACAATTATTCCAACTGAACAAATACCATTTACAGTAGAAGACTTGAAAGAAAAAATTGATAAAGGTGTTTCAATTCCTTCATTAATTAAACTTCAAGGTTCTCCAATGGATGTTTCATTAAAGATTTCATTAAAAGATATAAGGAGTGGAGAAACAAAGGAATTAAATGAAGATTTAATTAAAGCAATGACGGATGCTGCTACTGCCCTTGCCTCTGCTACAGAAGCAGCAGAAAAGGCAAAAGAAGAAGAAGAGGATGAAAAAGTTGTAGTAGTAAAAGGGGGACTAGGTGGAGGTGTTCAAATAGCAATCATTATTTCAATATTCTTGATAGTAATTACTTTAATAATTCTACTTTCATTAAAATAATTTATATTATCCCACCTATCGAACCATTTGATCTCTCGTAGTATAGCCTTTCACTTTGAATTGGTTTCTTTGATTGTTCAATTTCACCATTTAACAAATGTTTTGCTCTTTGATATGTTTCTTTACCCAACCAATATTGACCACTATTATTCCAAAAAGTAGCTTGTTTAAGAAGTTGATAGTATAGGAGATGGTATTCAGGATGTTCATTTAAAAAATTATTTTCAACACGCCCCCTTTGTTTTTTTTTCTGCATTTTATTTATCCTTTGTATTATATTTTTAAATATTCTTTTTATATATGCTAAAATATATATATGAGAATCGGAATTATTACAGGTAAGGATGATGAAATATCACTACATAAAGAAGTAAATAAGTTAGTTCCCAAGAAGCATTATGTCAATAGAAATGTACACACAGATATAGCATTGGCATACATTATGAAACATAATTTTGTTGGTTTTACAGTTGATATTATTACACCAAAGGAAATAACAAATCAAAGATTAAAAAAAAATGATATCAACTTTATTATTGGATATGATGTTATCAATGTTATTAATGATGATCCGCCTGTAAAAAAATTTTCAGGTCAAAAAGGGTTGGAGAAATTGGATAAAATTTATAGATTAAAATCAAATAACGTATTTCCTTCTTATCCTTTTCTTTCCTTCCTATGGAATAAAAAAGATTATCTACAACATCTACAAAAACACAAGATTCCAATTTCTCCGACAATTTTTATTAAAAAAAATATTACGATTAATAACCTTTTAAAAAAAATAAGAGAAAAAAAGTGGAAAAACTTTATCATAAAACCAATTGGAGGAACAATCGCATATGGTCTTGGAATATTTAATACTCAAGAATGTATTAATAATTATGATAAATTAAGGGACTATTTTGAAGAAGAAAATCAATTTTATGATGAGTATTTAGTTCAAGAAAAAATTGAAGGGTTTTCAGAATATGGAGAAATAAAAACATTTTGGATTGATGGTAAATTATCCTATGCAGTAAATACACCTGGGGCAACAAAACCAGGGGAAACCTATCAAGTAAAAGAAGTAATACAAAAAGATATATTAAATCAATGTGAAAAAATAGGGAATAAAATAATGGAAGTCTTACCAAAAATAACATTTAATAAGAAGAAGTCGCTCCCTGTATTAATTCGTATTGATTTTGCCTGTTGTAAAGGTAATAAAAAAATGAATCCTAAAAACTATTTTGTAAATGAAATAGAATCTGATATTGCTGGGCTGTACATTAATTTTCCAAATGTTAAATATCCTGCTTTAGAAATCTTAGCAGATACTTACGTTCAAAAAGCATATGAATTAGTAAAATAAATTAGCGATATACTTTCCTTAATTTCCGGGAAACAATAATATCATCGATATCCGAATCATCCGAAGAATCGTCAGTTCCATTCAATACATCAATATACTTTGGTTTAGATAATGATTTTAATATAACAATCACCCTTTCTGAAGGACATTCTTTATCTTCATTCATTACATTTTCCATGGTTGTTTTCATTAAATGACAATTTGCACACAATGCTTGAATATTTTTTAAACTATTTCCACCTTCTTTCCATCGAGAAATATGATCAAATTGGGGTTGAGAAGATTTTTTATCACAAAAACGTTTTTTATTTACATTCATTTCGCATTCATAATATTTATTATCATTTTTATCTGGGCCGCGACATTTAAAGCCTTGTTCTTGAAGGACGATATATTGTTTCTGTTGACTTATTTTTGGGCGATTTTCCCTCTTTTTTTCATCTTCAACAATATCAACATTACTTTCTTCGGTCCTCTTATTATTTTCTTCTTTCATACGACAAATCTTACATGTTTTATAGGGAGTACCACTTTTTTTCAAAGGAAAATCGTCCAGGGATATAGTTTTTTTACAACGTGAACATGTTTGAGAAGCTTCCATTAAAATATAGAATAGGAATATATATTAATTTCAAATTTTTATTTTTTATTTTTATGAATACATAACATTAGCAATAAGATCGCTATAATAAAAAACAATTCATTATCAGTACCATTTCTAAATTCTTCTACAGTACTCCCCTTCCTCCTTATTAATCTGTTGGCACGGTCTTCAATTAAAAAACTAAAATTTTTTATTTTTTCTATTATTTTTTTCATATCAACCATTTTATATTACTCTATATTTTAAATTTCAATTTTATGAAGTTCACATGTAGTTTGTATCGCATTTCTAAATTTCTCTGTCAAAGGGTCATTCGCTTCATATGATGGATAATTTATTAAACACGCCCTTGCTTTTGAACAAATATCACAATTACAATGATTTGTTTTTACTTTTCGATCAAAGATAACTTTTTCATCCTTTAATAATTCTTCCTCTTCTTCCTCTTCTTCCCCTTCTTCTTCACTACTTTCTTCACCATTGATTAATTTTGAAGCAATATCCATTGATTCTTTTATTTCCATATCATCCATTGGTATCATTAAACGATAGACTAGACCAATTATAATTGAATCTACGGATAACTCTTCCTCATCAGAGTGTTCTGAAATAATTTTTGATATCCTTAATGCTGAATCCATTTGTGCAATAAATGTTGTAATAAGGGAATTAAGTAATTTTTCTTTTTGTTCCTCTAACATTTCCATTATAATATGTATATTACTAATAAATAATATTATTAAAATATAATTACTAAATGTATTTTTTCTATCTTTCAAAAATAATACGTTTGTTTATTTATGTAAAATATTTGTATGGTTCATACATTGCTTATTCTTTTCTAAAATGGATACTTATTGACAAGAAATCAAAGTATTTATCATGTATATCCTATATTTTTAAACCATATTCGCAAATTGAGGATAAATACGCTCAAACTGAAATAATTGATGGCTTTATTATTATTAAATAATATTACTTAATTATAAATGAGAGAAGAAAATGGACCCCTTTTTCACACAACTTTGAGAAATGTCGGACTGTTTATTACTTTATCTTTTGCAACATTAACTTATTCTCAAAAATATTCAGATAAATCCCTACAAAAAATATTTATTCTTTTTTGCTTTTTATTCCTAACTGTTTCAACATTATTATTAATCGATTTAAAGAAGAATAAGTACAAAACTACAGATAATTATGAAAAAATACCTGATATATTATTATTAATCGTAGCAACATTAGTTTTTTATATTCTAAATAGGTTATTATTTAAGAGTTAAAATTTAAAAATAAAATAAATGGAAAACTTTACTGATACATCAAATTCATGGTCTGATAACTTTCAGGTTGATTGTAATGATTTAACAAACAATGGGGTTTATATCCTTTTTGTAGGATATGTTTTACCCTTACTTTCTCCAAAAGTAAGGAATTATGGGAGAGAAGTATTATCTATGATAAAAAATGCAGGAAAGGTTGCAGCTAATATAGTTTCTCTTACTGAATATGGGTTTGAAAAAATCCAAAACTTAACAAATAACGGTGAAATGATTGATTTTATTCACAGAGTATGTGAAAAACATGGATTCAATGTATTGTCAGCGGAAATTACAAAACTTGCGTGGAAGTTTAGTGGGGATACGAATAATGGTAAAAAAGAAGGGCTTCAACAGACTTGGAAGAAACTAATTATTGAATTAAAAACATTAGACAATATGAATAAAATGGATCAAACAAGAAGGGCTTAAACAAATAAATATTGATTTACTTCTTCTGGATGATGAATTAAATAATCTTCATCTTTATTAATTTTTTTTGAAAAACTATTACATAAACAAATGTATAATTTTTCTAAAGCATTGATATCGCCTAATGCTCGATGTTCTTCTTCATTGACTATACCATACTTTTTACATAGATTGGGTTGACTTACTTTTTCAGTTAGAAACCTTTTCGCAAGGAGAAGTGAATCAATATAATTGAATCGTTCAATTATTGTTTCCTTGAATTTTGTAAATCTTCTCTTATTAATCAATTCAGAGAGTAGTCTTCGGAAAAAGATAAAATCGAAACTTGTCCCATTATGGGAAACAATATAAATAGGGCTTGCTTCATCTGAATGAGATTCAATGTATTCTAAGAGTTTATAAAGGGATTCTGATTTTGAAATTGCTTTTTCTTGAATCATTCTATCTGTAATACCATTAATATTTGTAATATGGGGAAGTATATAGGTTACAAGGCCAGGTGGAAGTTTCTTTGGTTTAACTAGGGTTTCATAATAATCTTCTTCATTATATTTTTTGATTGCTATTTCAATAATATCATTTAAATATGGATTGAGGCCTGTAGTTTCAAAATCTAAGAAGAATAAATTTATATCCATATTGTATTTTATTATACCACAATAGTTATATCAAATTTTTAAATATTTTGTAATAATATAAATGGATAAATTCCCCGTACACACTTTAACCCCTTTATTAATATTATTAACCTATTTATCTGCATATAAAGACGGTAAGTTAACATGTGATCGATATTTAATCAATAGTTCCCTTTACTTAATCACAAGTATTTCGATATTTTTTACTGGTTTAAAGGTGATTCATGATAAAAAAATTCAATTAGAGAAAAAACATAAAGCTGGTTTTGGTTTATTATTGTTAGTATTGGTATTTTCTTTGAGTTATGTTAAAAATAACACAATACGACACTTGATGTGGTTCTTAATTCTAGTATTATTTTCACTCATTTTAAATTATGAAAAATATGACAAAGAATTAATTGAAGATACATTTAAAAAGATGTTATTAATCGTCTTACTGTGTGTCTTTATTGCGATTCAATTTCCACAATATATCAAGCCAAAAATGGGGACAATATTAATATTTGGACTTCTTTTTGTATTTGTGTTTCGAATCATTGATACATTCTTTTTCAATAAAAAGTACAATACATTCATAAGTTCAATTGCTGTGTTTATATTTTCAGCATTCATTATTTACGATACAGACCGCATAATGAAAGATGCAAAAGAATGTGTTAAATCAAAAAATCCGGATTATTTAAATAATATGATTAATATGTTCTTAAATTTAATGAATCTATTTAATAATTTAATTGTTATGGTTGAAGAATAATTATTGATTGATAGGAAGAATTTCTTCATTTAATTTAATATCTTCTGGCTTTAATGTACCTTCTTCGACTTCTTTCACATCTTTGAATTCTGAATTTTCTTCATCGATAATATCTTCTAAACGATTATTTTTTTTCCCATTGTATTTTTCATTCACATAATCTGTATCTAACACATTATACGATACAAATTCTGACATATAAGCGCTCATCATTTTGTCATTTTTTACAGATTGATATGCAACTATCATTGAATTATATAGTTTCATTAAAACCAAAAGAACAAAACTGACAAAGCATGATAATGTTGAATTGTTATAGTAACTATCATTCATCATTTTAATTGTAAGTAAAATATTGATAAAGTAAACAAATGAATTTACACACAAAACATGATAATAATATTTATTTAATTTATCCATACGATTATCTAATACTTTTTCTTTGACAATAATATGTTTTAATGAATTATCAGGAATATCGTTATCAATATCAAGGTATTTTACACACCATTCTTCGCGATATAATTCAATTAAGTAGGAAAGTATAAATAATAACCCTGAAAAACAGTTCCAACTAAATACTGTTCTATGATAGATTTCTGAATTCTCATAATTTTCTGTTAATGTACACATTGCTTCCCCGCAATTTTGTGGAAGAAACAAAGACAACATTGTCCCCATTAGTATTTTATAAACTTGAAGTAAAAATATACCACTAACTTTTATCCTTTGTTTTATATCTTCATCAATCATTTATTATTAGTTAATAAAATTTTTTTAGAGATATGCAATTTGTGATGGAAGTATTTGCCTCGAACATTACTATCTCCTAATTAATGGAAGTAATAAATAAAAGAATATGACTGAAATAAATAAGAAAGCCAAACCCCTACGAATTAATTTGTTATCCTTATCTTCTCCTTCTTTAATCGTCGGTGGATCTTGAACAACTAATCCTAATGTTGGGAATGATATATCTTTATTGAGATTTCTTGAAATTTCCCAATCCTTGATAGGATTATCTATCGTAAAATTAACTTTGATTGAACCAGGTTGAATATCAATTATAGTAATTTGATCCATAGTAATTGGTGTTTGAATACTAGTATCACTATTCAATTGATTGACAAGATCGGTCTTAAATTTTGTTTCGAATTCCATCCTCCCAGAGCTCAATATATCATTAATGGTATTATAGTCACCCGATAGTGTTAATGTAATATTCTTTGGTTTAAAAATTATAGGAAGACAACCACTCAATTGATAAGGTCCAGGTGTTATACAAGGTAAAGCTTCTGGACCTTTTCCACTCGATCTATATCCATCCTCACAAAAAACTGTAACATTAAAACCATTTGCGACATTTAATTCGTTATTTGTTACATTATATCCTATTATATTTGTAGGTGCTGTACAAATAGTATCCTCGCATGATGTATTTTGCCCTAAAGGATCATCACCAGCTTCATTATTTGTTCCACTTGGACAATCAATACATTGATTATTCAATACATATTGATTAATACCACATGTGATTGGTGAACATGAGGAAATACCTTCTTCTGTGATTGTATATTCTGTCCCTTGGACACAACCACCCTCAACGACTCGATTATTTGTATCTCCCAAATCGCATAGTGTTATTGTAGCATTTTCAATAGGTGAACATGGAAGACATGATGTACCATAACCGGAGGAATCGACACCATCTAAATAATATCCATCTTCACATAAATTAACGCGATTATTCGTGCCCCCTTCATCACACAGTAATTGAGAATTGATTGATGCATTTACAATTGACATACATTGCGAACATCCTCTATCTGATATTTCAGTTGGGGCAATTGATTCGTATTCTCCATCAGAACACACAGTCAAAGGAACACATACACGGTCATTTATAGTTGTTGCAACAGTTGATTGCCACTGTGTTGAATTATCACAGATTGTTAAATCATTACAAAATTCTTGTCCAATTAAATTTTGATATTTACCATCAGGACAAACAATACAACTTGTTTGACTAGTATTATCTTGATAAGTACCAGCCGGACAAGAGATACAATTTGATATATTATTAGACCCTACTAATTCTGAATACGTACCAGCAGGACATTCAGTACATTCCAATGTAGAGGCTTCAGAGTATTGTCCAGCAGGACATGCAGTACAGGATGAGGCCCCTGGTTCCGTTAATGTATCTGTTATCGATCCAGCAGGACATTCAGTACATTCCAATGTAGCGGTTTCAGAGTATTGTCCAACAGGACATGCAGTACAGGATGAGGCCCCTGGTTCTGTTAATGTATCTGTTATTGATCCAGCAGGACATCTAGTACATGGGGATGTAGATACCGCAGAGAATAGTCCAGCGTCACATTCAGTACAGGATGAGGCCCCTGGTTCCGTTAATGTATCTGTTATCGATCCAGCAGGACATTCAGTACATTCCAATGTAGCGGCTTCAGAGTATTGTCCAGCAGGACATGCAGTACAGGATGAAGCCCCTGGTTCCGTTAATGTGTCTGTTATCGATCCAGCAACACATTCAGTACATCCCAATGTAGAGGCTTCAGAGTATTGTCCAGCAGGACATGCAGTACAGGATGAGGCACCTGGTTCCGTTAATGTGTCTGTTATCGATCCAGCAACACATTCAGTACATTCCAATGTAGAGGCTTCAGAGTATTGTCCAGCAGGACATGCAGTACAGGATGAGGCCCCTGGTTCTGTTAATGTATCTGTTATAGATCCAGCAGGACATACAGCACATGCATCTGAAGGATCAAGAGAGAATTCTCCAGAAGGACATATAGTACAGGATGAGGCCCCTACTACACCTAATGTATCTGTCATATATCCAGGGGGACAAGCTTGGCATTCTGTGGTGGAAACACTCGAAAAATATCGAACAGGACATGCAGTACACTCTGAGGCCCCCGGTTCAGTTAATGTATCTGTTCTCGATCCAGGAAGACAATCAATACATTGTGTTTGACCAGTATCCCCTTGATAAGTACCAGCAGCACAATCTTGACAATCTGTTGTAGAGGTTAGAGAAAATGTTCCAATAGGACATGCAGAACACTCTGTTCCCCCTTCTGCATCTAATGTATCTGTTACAGATCCATTTGGACAAGGAATACATAATATACTTCCGGGTGATCCTGAATACGTACCAGCAGGGCAAGTAGTACAAGTTTCAGCATTACCAGCCCCTACTACATCTGAAGAAGTACCAGCAGGACAAGCAGTACAAGTTTCAGAATTATTAGCCCCTACTACATCTGAATAAGTACCAGCAGCACAATCTTGGCATGCAGTGGTAGAGTCATCAGAGAATTTTCCAATCGGACATGCAGTACACTCTGTCCCCCCTACTGCATCTAATGTATCTGTTACAGATCCAGGAAGGCAATCAATACATTGTGTTTGACCAATATCCCCTTGATAAGTACCAGGATCACAATCTTGGCAGGGATCGGTAGATATTTCAGAGAATTTTCCAACAGGACAAATACTACATCTTGTTGCACTTTCTTCTGCGTATGTATTTGTTACAGATCCAGGATCACAAAGAACACATGGTGATGTAGAAACACTGGAGTATTGTCCAGGGTCACAAGGACTACATATTGTTGCCCCTTCTGCTGTTAATGTATTTGTTACAGATCCAGGATCACAAAGAACACATGGGGATGTAGATACCGCAGAGAATAGTCCAGGTTCACAAGGAGTACATGTTGTCGCCCTTTCTGCTATGTATGTATCTGTTACAGATCCAGGATTACAATCAATACAACTTGATTGACCATCAGCCCCTTGATATTTACCAGGAGTACACGATTGGCAAGCAGTGGTAGATATTTCAGAGAATGTTCCAACAGGACATGCATTACACTCTGTTGCCCCTTCTGCTGTTAATGTATTTGTTTCAGATCCAGCAG
>PASS01000027.1 GCA_002712165.1 Fidelibacterota bacterium | reverse complement strand
CATTGAAGCGTAGATCATTGAAGCGTAGATCATTGAAGCGTAGATCATTGAAGCGTAGATCATTGAAGCGTAGATCATTGAAGCGTAGATCTAAGATGAATGGTGGATGAGGGGGAGAACCATTTCGAAAAAAAATATAATTAGTTATTAAAGATCCGTGACGTTTATATATATAAAAAGATATATATAGATTGAGGTTAATATTAATTAATTTGAAAGTACATATTATATTAGCAATATAGAAGATGAAATTATTAATTAAGACAAATAATGAATATTTAATAGACAAATATAAAAACCATGGTACCTATCATGAAGGGGATAGTGGACTAGATTTATTTATACCATATGATGTAGTTATCAAACCAGGTGAAACGGTTAAGGTTGATCTAGGAATTCAATGTGAAGCAATTGGATTAAGACTATTACCTCCCAAATCCGCACAGATTCGGGAGATGTGTAATCCGAGTCATGCGGATGAGGTAAATGTATCATATTACTTATACCCAAGATCATCTATAGTAAAGACTCCATTAAGGTTATCTAATAGTGTTGGTATTATAGATGCAGGATATCGTGGAAATATAATTGCTTATGTAGATAACATAAAAAATGAAGTGTATACAATACATAAGGGAGATAGGTTATTTCAGATATGTGCATCTAATTTGGAACCAATTACTTATCAATTAGTTGATAAGTTAACAAATACAACACGTGAAGGTGGTGGATTTGGGAGTACAGGTTAAGTATCAAAATATTGTGATACTACTATATTACACTTATGTTTATTAATGGACCTTTCAATTCTATATATATCACGCCATAATTTATTTTGTTTCAGTTTGTATTCTTTTACTTCAGTCCTTTTATTAAAATCTGTTCTCTCCTTCTTTTTTAAATCTAATTTATTGTTTAGTTCTTTTAATTTATTAAATTTATTAATTAACTGTTTTTTTTCATTTGTTGAAAGTTTTTTATTACTTTTATTGCATAAAGATTTAGCTTTTTTTAAGTATTCTGATACTAAAATATTAGTTTGACCCCCTTTCCAA
Organism: Fidelibacterota bacterium; assembly: GCA_002712165.1. Taxonomy (GTDB): domain Bacteria; phylum Pseudomonadota; class Alphaproteobacteria; order Rhodospirillales; family Rhodospirillaceae; genus UBA11612. The sequence continues at coordinate 24,483 of PASS01000027.1, read as the reverse complement.
AACATTTTATGAGATAATTCATTAACTATTTCACTTTTTTCTTGTTGTACAAGACAGAGGGGGCATTTACCCTGACTACTTTCTGTACGAAACCACTTAATAATACAATTTGTATGAAATTTATGTGAACATTCATTTAATGTATGTGTATTGTAATCATCATCATCTATATTTTCATAACATATAGAGCATATCATCTATAGATTAACATGTATTTTTTTAATAGAGTTATAAACACGTTTTTCTGGTATATTATAGGTTTTAATTAGAAGGTTTATTAATTTACTTATGTTAGTATTCGATTCGCAGATTGGAATATTTTCATTAAATATACCCTTATATGAATTAAATATTTCTATAGACCTTTTATACTTCCTTAAGTAATCGGGGGGTAGTTTATATTTATTATTATTATCAATAAAATTCTGTATACATTTTTTTTCTTTAATAATTTGAAGTGCTTTTATAATACCTATTTTAGGTATATTTGGGCAATAATCACAACCACATAGAATACATAATTCTATAAATTCATTTTGATTTAGCCCTATATCTTCTAATATCTGTTCTTTGTTAAATATGGTATATGTATCTTTTGATTTATGTTTTTTATCAATACATGAACGTACTAAATTAGGACATCCATATACTAATGCATCCATATCTTCTGATAAGACATAATCTACATATTTAATTCTACATAATTCACTAGCAATAGCTTCTGCTTCTCCATCAATATGTATGTAAGATATGCCCATATATTCCAATAATTCTTTAATATCATCAATATGTTCTTTTTTTATTCTAATACTTAACTTCTTTAATCGTTCTTTTTCTTTTACATCAGTTGAATTATCCATTTGTATTTTTGCATCATAAGCTTTCTTCTTCCGTTCCATTATAGTTTCATATTTATCATCAGGTGGTTTACCATCAAATATATAGATCGGCTTGATTCCATATGATAAATAATATATAGTTTTATTATATATCCCTAAGATATGATTATTAGATTTTCCATTACCTGTATTTGGTATATTAATCAAAGATTGATATATATATAAACTAGCATCAATTGCTATACGTTTATCTCTAAATTTATCGATATGTATATGTTTAATTCCATTTAATGAATTTAATTTTAATAGTTTAGTAATAGATTTAATACCCATTTTTATATAGTATAATTACTATATTCAAATTATGTTTAAATTATTATTTTATTATATATGGAAATAAAATGAGTTATAAACAAATTATAAGTAAGATATTAATTAACCTATCAGAGGAAGTAAAGAAAGAAGAGAATAGAAAGATTATAAAGCAAGACATATTAGAACCTATAATCTATGAGATAATTTATTCATTCTACCCTTATTTATTATCATTTATAATTATCATATTTATAACTTTCTTTTTAATTATAGCTATATTGTTTTTAAATATAAGGTTATGTTATAAATAATATATATATATATATATGAAGTTTGAAAGGAATATAGTTGAATGGATAAAACTTGATGATAGGATTAATACATTAAATAAGGAACTAAAATCATTAAGGGAAAATCGAAATAACTATTCTAACGATATAATCAATCATATTGTAGATAATTCTATGGAGAAAAAGGTATTCCAATTAACAGATAATAATACAAATATACAATATGTAAAATCAAATACATATGGTTCACTTACTAATCAATATCTACATAATTGCTTTCTTCAATATTTTAAAGAGAAAAATATAGAAAATCCTGAGATTAATGCAGATATGTTATTAGATTATATCAAAGTTAATAGAAGCATTACAGAGAAAGAATACCTTAAACGTAACTAAAGTACTTCATATCTTGAATTACAGGCGTATTTTTAGATGCGTTATATTTAACGACTTGTATAGTTATTCCTATACATAGGAATGTAAATAAACAAATATGTATCCAATATGATCTAAACCAGAACCAAAATAGAGAGAATGCAGATCTATATACATTTTTGACACATTTATGTTCTATACTATCTTCATTCTCGTCTTCAAATTCTACATCACACCCTAATGTATAGCAAATATCATAAATAGAGTCCTTATTAATATTTTCCCCTTTAATATTAAAATTGCAATTATCATCTTTAATACTAATTAAATTAATATCTTTTACAAATAAGATAATATAGATAGTTAGTATAACAATTATAATTAGTATTCCATTATATTCTTTTAATATAGATAATATATTCCACATTATAATATAGAATATAGATAATTATTTAAAAGATATCTATTTATATAATTTATATAATGTATATAGAAAGTGATGTAAAATTGGACTTTAATAATGTACTTATTAAACCTAAAAGATCAGTATTGCAAAGTAGAGGGGATGTAGATCTAAATGTAGAATATAGATTTAGAAATGGTTATCAATGGAAAGGTAATACAATACCAATTATGATTTCTAATATGGATACAACCGGTACATTTAGTATGGCTAAAGTAGCTATGGATTTAAATATATTTACATGTATACATAAACATTATACAGTAGATGATTGGATTGAAAACTATGAATACTTAAAAACATTTAATAATTGGTATAATTACATAGCAGTATCAAGTGGGTCGAAGGATAGTGATATATCTAAATTAGATGAGATATTAAATGCTATTCCAGAAATTAAGTTTATATGTTTAGATGTAGCAAATGGATATACAGAACATTTTGTATCTGTAGTTGAATCATGTCGTATAAAGTATCCCAATCATGTTATTATAGCTGGTTCAGTAGTTACAAAGGAAATGACGGAAGAATTATTATTAAAGGGGGCTGATATTATTAAAGTAGGTATAGGTTCTGGATCCGTTTGTACAACACGAATTAAGACAGCAGTAGGGTATCCACAATTAAGTGCAATAATAGAATGTGCTGATGCAGCACATGGATTAAAAGGACATATTATAGCAGATGGTGGTTGTACATGTCCGGGTGATTTTTCAAAAGCTTTTGGAGGTGGAGCAGATTTTGTAATGAGTGGTGGTATGTTCTCTGGTCATATGGAGAGTGGTGGTAAATTAATAGAAAAGGATGGGAAAAAATATAAATGTTTTTACGGTATGTCAAGTAAAAAGGCAATGGAACAATATAGTGGTGGTGTCGCGGAATATAAGACAAGTGAAGGTAAGGAAGTACTGATTGAATATAAGGGTAGTGTAAAAGATACAATCAATGATATTTTAGGTGGTATTCGATCAACATGTACGTATGTAGGAGCAAATTCATTAAAGTATTTATCAAAATGTACTACATTTATTAGGGTAACACAGCAAGTAAATACTATTTATGGAAATATATAAATTTGAAATTTAATAATTGATTAAATTAATCAATGTTATAGATGTATTACTGTTATATTAATAAATACGATTTATTAATAATATTACAATTAAAATTAGGGTGTAAATATCTATCACAATATATATATGATATTTATATACAATTTCATAAAGAATATTTAAGTAATGAAAGCGTATTGTATTATAATAAGTTAATAAATACATTTACTAATAAGAACGGAATATTCAAGTATTTAACTTCTAGTAAGATTGATGAAGATTTATTGTATATACAGGATGGATATTCTATCAATAAGGTTAGACATAATAAAAGGAATTTAAATTATAATATAAAATTATTGAGTTCTGATACATTTATTCAAGGGATAGATAGTTGTACTATAAATGAACATGATTATCAACCTTCATATGTAGGTATAAATACATATAATAAACATAGATTAATCTATTCATGGGGTATAGAGAACCAATATAAATTAAAAAAAACTACTATTTTTAAGAAAGTAAAAGCAATAAATAAGTTTTTAGAATATTATGTAACAGTGTATACTAGAAACGAATATTTATCGAATAAAGATGATATAATAAATGGACAAGTCTGTCTACAACAATCTAAGAATCAGTATAATTTATTATGTTTTGGTAGTACGACACTATACAAATATTTTAGACAGAATTTAAATCCATTATTTGGATTTATCATAGATGATTTTGATAATATATATTGGTCATGGGATGATTAATTCTAAACTCCATTCATAAAATTCAAAGTAAGGTGAATCTCTATTATTTATATTAATAATTCGGTCACTTAATACTTTATCATATCTAAAGAAGTATTTATTATATTTGATATCATAACATAGTATAGTATATCCATTACCTTTTAGATATCCAATATCATATATATTGACGTTATAGTCTTTAGATTCTTTATATAGTTTAGAAGCATTTCTTAATGAATATAGTACCCAGTTATTATAAATACCCGTTATATTATTATAACCCAAAGTTTCATATAATGAAATTAATATAGGGTCTATATTCTTAATAGGTAAATCATTTATTGGATTATAATACTTATAACTATATTGTATTGGCTCCATTAATAATAATAAAAAAAAATATAATTCAAATTATATGGATATAAATATTAGATTATTTTTACCAGATGAATTAGATATATATAACTTTTCAGAAGCAATTGGTACATCAATTCAGGGCGTATCAAATCCATTTGAAGTAATATCTAGATCAATAACACGTCAAATATCAGAATTAATAAAATATCCAACTATGTTTGCATCTACATGTTATTCATTCCTATTTATTAAATCAATAATAGACATATACTACACTGGTAGTATTTCATCTGTATTAGGTATGTTCGGCCATGGATTAGGTATATGTTTTTGTATTGTATTGCTAGTAATTATTAATAAAGATAAAAATATAAAAGAACAAGAGAAAGAGAACAATGCTTCATAGATTTGAATAAAATGTAAATTTCTTAGAGAAGGATATAATATCATCCTTTATAGTCATTAATTCACTATAATTATCTAATTCATTACAAAATGATTTCAATGATTTTGATTGTATTCTTTCTTGTATATTGATTGCTATTTTAATTATCTTATCAATATAATCTACAACCTTAATAATATCACTTTCTACCATTCCCCTTGTTGTAATAGCTGCTACCCCTAACCGTATACCACCTGGATTAAGTGCTGATTTATCACCGATAATGGAATTCTTATTAATAGATATATTTACATATTCGCATATCTTTTCTATTTTACTACCAGTAATCCCTTTATCTTTTAAATTACATAATACTATATGGTTATCCGTCCCATTAGTTACTATATTATACCCTCTTTGAATGAATTCATTAGCCATAGTTTTTGCATTTAATTTAACCTGTTGAATATATTCTTTAAAATATGGTTTAGTAACTTCTTTTAGTTGAAAACATAGAGCACCTATTTGATTGTTATGAGGTCCACCTTGAAATGTAGGAAAAACTGAAAAATTAATTTCTTTTTCATATTCTTTTTTATAGAATATCATTCCAGCTCTAGGACCTCTTAATGTTTTATGTGTTGTTGTTGTAACTATATCACAATATTCAAATGGATTATTATATTCATTAGCAACAACTAATCCACTAAAATGAGCCATATCACATAATAAATAGGCATTAACATTATCAGCGATTTCTCTAAACCGTTTGTAATCTAAATCCCTAGGGTAAGCACTATATCCACATATAATTAATCTAGGTCTAAAATTGATAGAGTCTATCTCAAGTCTATCATAGTCTATAAAACCGTCCGAATTTAAATGGTACGGTAATGATTCATAGAAAATAGATGAAGCTGATACAGGTTTATCTGTATAGTAACCATGTGTTAAATGTCCACCACTACTTAATGATAAACCCATAATTCTATCATGTGGATTAAGTAATCCATTATATGCTGCTAGATTACAAATACTACCAGAGTATGGTTGAACATTTACACCCCATTCATCTTTACTCAAATTAAAGGCTATTAAAGCTCTCTCTTGACATAATATTTCAATCATATCAATATATTCATTACCTCCATAATACCTTTTTCCAGGTAATCCCTCGGAATATTTATTTGTTAATAAAGACCCTAGTAATTGTAGTACTCCATTTGATGTATAGTTTTCTGAAGCAATTAATTCAATACCTTCATGTTGTCTTTTAATTTCACTTTTCAATAAAGCATTTAATTCTGGATCTAAATCTAAAGTATTATTCATTATATATTACTATATCATTGTTTGTTTATATAACTATTCGCGGACAATATGTAACATACATAGAAAGTAGTTAATTATATCAAAATATAAAGTAGTTGATGCTAATATTATATCATCTTCTTTAAATGATATTTGATGTGTTCCAGAAATTATTAGATGTGTATCATAGACTATAAATAATCCAAATAACATAGATCCTAACAGTGGGAATATATATCTTTGGAAGATAAGGTTTGTAAAGAATGATAAATATATATACGAAATAAATATCATTAATAATATACTTATAATAGATCCATGGATTGAATAACTGAATTTAGTTTGATAAGCATATAATGATAATACTCCAATTGAGAACAGAGTAATTACCCCTGAAATTAGTAAGTTATTCGTATTACTAAATACAGTAATATATGATACAATATATGATACAATAGATGTAACCATAAATAGATATAGTTCTTTATAGGGTGTTATGTTACATGTTTCATAAAAACACCTAAATATACAATGATAGATAGCCATAAATAATATTAGTAATGGACACAATATATTTGCTAGATCAGTTAAATAGAAATCATGTATTACTCTTATTTCTCTAGAAATTATTATGGACGTACATGTAATTACTAATTGCAGAGTTAATAGATTATATACCTTTTGAATAAATTTACGTCTAGCATTTAATGGTAAATTTGCATTTATTTCTATATTATCAGATAATATTACGTTATTAGGGTCATTATCCGTGAATGTATTATAATTTTGCGACATTTCTTTCTATTATTTTAACTTCGAATTCAAATTTAAATTAATTTTTATATCTTTATATTTTTTAATAATCTCATTAAATCGGATCGATGTGCATTTATTATAGTTATATAACTTATAATAGTAGTGTAATAGCTTATAATTAATATTATTTCTATAAATAATATCTATTATCATTTCCATATAAAATGAATCATTTATATATTGATAATAATGTATTAGATTATAATAATCATTATATAATTGATAACCTTCTGAATGATTATATTTATTCATTGTTAAACATATAATGTTCTTACTAATATATTTATTATATTCTATAATAGGGTTGTTAATTCCATAAATACTCTTGTATAGATTAATAATGAAATACGGATAAATTATATAATTAAATATATTATATTCCTTATAGTATGTATAATTAATTATACTTCTATATAGATTAGATATGGTAATTATTTTCTCATTTGAATTAACCAATAAATTATCAATAATATCTAATAAATTATAAATTATAATAGAACTATCATTATAATATATATTATATAATTCATTAATAGAATAATGATTATTAACTAAACCTTCTGATAATTGAATAATCGGTCTATTTTCATCGTATTTATGAATACAATTTGATTGATTTTTATAATACCTCATATTTACAAGAATATTATTGATATTGTAATTAGAGTCTTCTATTAATTGATGTTTATCTGTAATATCTATATTAAGGTATTCTGAATATCTTGTAACAATTGATACATAATTATTGATTGTATATTTTAGATATAATACATAACAATATTTATATAAACTCTTTATCTTATAGTTTTCTTCATGAATAACAATGATTGTGGGTATTGATTTTAATCCAAAAATGATATCCTTATTCTTAATTATATTCTTATAATGAATAATCATATCATCTATTAAAAACGCCTTTTTAATGTATTCAGGATTAACCATCATAAAAATATCCGCTTTATAAAAACATTCCTTAATATCCAATGAAGAATTATATTCAATTATATTATAATCAGAAAGTAGTATATTTGATAATGTTGTTTTACCAATACCCATACTACCATTTATTATTAATGGTTTATTATAATTTGTTCTCCATTTCTTTATGATTGATAATTGATCAGTTGATAAAAAGAAATCATTGAGTTGTATATTCATACAGTACCTTAAACTATTTTATTTAAGTAATAATATATATCTATTCCAAGGAGTCCATAAATAATCAATATAAAGTATTAAGATAAATAAACTTAGTAATAAAACAAATGATAAATATTGCTTATAAACATAACTACTATATGTATAATATATTAATGTAGTAGATCTTGTTATTGTTATAGGCCATGTAATTAAATATAATCTATACCATAGGGAATAATGCGTACATTTATATAAATAATAAAATGATAAAGGGATATGTATATTTTGCATATAAATAAATATATGTGCATATTCTTGAAATAGTGGTATATGGATTAGGATGAATCCAAGATATAGTAATAAATGGTGAACTATTAAATCATATTTGATATATGATTTATTAATTATTAGACTCCATTTATTCTCAAAATACACTTTAATAGATGATATTATTATCTCAAAATATATGGAGTCATATATATTAATGATACATAGGAAATACAAAATAGTATTAATTGAACTAATAATATTGATAATAGCCCATATAGAATTCTTATATTGAATAAGATACATTTAATATATAGAATATTAATATTATTCGCAATGACCCCCTGTATAGTTTATACATGGGTCAGACCATGCTTCTCCACCAGTGTATATATCTGGTATAACATATCCGGGTATATTAGTACTATTAAATGTGTATTTTGTAGATGTTGATTTAGGTGGATCTAATAATATATTATGTGAACTAATATCATTCAAATATCTTTCCTTTGATTTTATATTAGATAGTATATTTGATACAATCTTATTAATAACAATAGTATTCAATGATTTAATTGAGTCTATTATTTCCGTTTCAGGTACTGCTAAATATTTACCATTATTAGCATGTAAAAAAGTATCCCTCATAATTAAATAAGTATCGTTTATATTCGGTGGATCTATAATATATTTAGTATTTTTCTCATATACTTTATATCTAACTGTTTGTACAATAGTATTCACATTTTTATTACTAAAAAAAAGGTCAGATATACCACTTTCTTCTAAAGCACCTTGTAATGGGGTATTCTGTATAGAATTGTATTTAATTTCCCTTGGATCTTGAGAAGTAATATAGCCAGATTCGATAAAAGGTAAATTTGCAGAGTTTATTTCATTTAATAAAGTATCAATCGGATCATTAACAGCTGTACTTTCAATACCAACTCTAACATCAGTTGGTTGACCACTTAATCTATTAACCTTATTATAGAATTCCATAGCATTTGATGGGAGATTATCTTTCATTATAATATATATATATATAATATATTTAATTATAGAATCTATCATATTCATCTATTAATTGATTTAATTCAGATATCCATATATCTTTAATAGATTTATTAAATAATTCATCATAATTACTTTTTGATGTATTTATATTATTCTTTAATTCATTTACCTTTTCAATTGTAAAGCTATGGATCTGTAGATTAAGTAAATAATTATAATCCCCTTCATTTACTGTACAATCCAGTACTTTCTGATTTGTATAGTAGGGGAATTTAAAGTTATATAATTGTTCTATAATTGACTGCTTTGGTTTACGATAGATTATGATCTTTTCATCCATAACATATGTAATGAACCTCATTTTTGATTCATATAGTTTGATATCATTTAACAAGTTATCTAATTGTATTTTTTTCCGTAGTTCATATAGATTGTATCTATATTCATAAAATTCATCTATTATACTATATATATTAGTATACTTATGGATTATATTTTTTGAATTATATAGATGGAGGTTCCCTAATGATAACCCTTTAGTAGTAGTTAATTTGAGTTTATCTTCAATTAAGTCTACATGTTTCCGTATAGATGTATTATTTTGAATAATAGAATTATCTAATAACGTAATATGTATATCAACTGATATATCATCACTATAATCTATATATTCCTTAATTTGAAAGGGTTTTTTATTGGATTTATCATATACTATAGAATCAAGGAATTGCTTATAATCATTTGTCCATTTACCAATAGGTAATTCTGTTATTTGAATTATAGTATTACCGATTATATTATATATTCCTTTACTTATATAGCTATTTGAATCTATTTTATGAATAGTTCCCTTAAATCCATAATACCATGGTTTCAATGGTTTATATATTTCACCATTTAACTTTCTTTGTATATTATCAACTATATCTTTGATATTATATTTAGGGATAGAAGTACTAAAACCAGTCCCAATACCTACCATACCATTGATTAATATTAATGGAATAATAGGTACATAGTATTCTGGTTCTACTTGACTCCCATCATCTTCCTTATACTTTAATAAGGTATTATCTAATGCAGGAAATAATAATTTACATAATGTATTTAACGCCGTATGGATATACCTAGCACTAGCAGAATCACTACCACCCATTATGCGTGATCCAAATTGACCATTCGGTAATAGTAAATTAATATTATTTGATCCTAAGAAATTTTGAGCCATCCCTATAATCGTACTTTGTAGTGATGCTTCTCCATGATGGTATGATGATTTTTCACTAACATATCCTGATAATTGAGCTACCTTTATTTCTGAATATAACCTTCTTTCAAAACAACTATACAGTACCTTTCTTTGTGATACTTTTAATCCATCGATAACGGATCCAATAGAACGTAATGTATCAGCATTTGAAAAGTGTATTAACTCATCATTTATAAATTCATTAACCTCAATACTTTCTTTATTAGGGTTAACTACCTTACCTGGACAATAATTATAGAGCCATTCTTTACGGTTATTTGATTGATCCTTTTTAAATGCTAACTCAATTATACTATCATCATTCGTAGTCCATAATATATCCATTGTACGCATACTTCTAAAATATTCAACAGCTTCACCAGCTGTACTAGTACCTAATCCCTTATAATATTTACATTTCCATTTGTCTGAATCAAGTGTATTTTCACACCAAGTATTGTACTCATGTAAATTATAAAATGATTTTACATCCGATTTCCTAAAAACCTTTACTATAGGTGTAATCATAGTAGATAGAATCCCTATATTTAATAGGCTAGGCCATAATGTATGGAATAAATTAATTATTAAACCTTTGATATGTGAACCATCATGATCTTGATCAGTCATTATCATAACTTTTCCATACCTTAATGGATCCACTGTTTTATATTCAACATTAAACTTTAATCCAAGTATCTTAACTAAATCTATTAATTCAGAATTATTACTTAATTGTGATTTTGTAGCTTCTTTTACATTTAGAAATTTACCACGTAATGGATATATACCATACTTATCTCTACCGATCTCCTTAAGACCACTGATAGCCATTGTTTTTGCTGAATCCCCTTCAGTTAGTATTAATGTACATTGATTTGACTTTGCAGTACCAGCCCAATTAGCATCATCTAATTTAGGTATATTTTGAACCCTTTTTAACTTTTTCCCATTATTCTTATTTGTTAATTGATTCTCTTTGAAATCTGCAAATTGAATGACCTTCTCAATAATGGAAAGTTTATTAATTACTTTTTTAATAAAGTCATCAGGGATATTCGGTTTTGAACCAAACTTTGTAGGTGAAGTAATTAATCTCTCTTTAGATTGACTTTCAAATGATGGATCTTCAATAATACAGTTAATAAATACTTTTAAATAATTCTTAATATATATATCTGGTATATCTTTCTTATGTTTCTTTTTTATATAGTTTTTAATTGATGTGGTTAATTGTTTTGTTATTATATCTACATGTTTTCCACCTTTAGATGTATATATACCATTTACGAATGAATAATGTTCAAATTTATCAGATTTACTAACTGAAACGCCTATTTCCCATCGATGATGTATTTTTTGATATACTTTTTCTTCTCCATTTAAATATAAATCTATATATCTATCAAATGATTTAATTGGGAGTTTACTATTATTATAGTACAATGATAATGATTTATCTGTAGTACCAGCAATATCATAAATACGTCTTTTTAAGATAGATAATAAATCATTAGAATATCCTGTTATACCAAATCGATCGAAATCCAATATCCAAGATATTTTAGTATATGGTTTAACCTTCGTCTTTATTACCTTTGGTTTTGTCTTTTGAGTCATATTATTAGTATACTCTTGACTGTATTTTAAGTTACGTATATGATCAACTGTTTCTATTCGAAACCACTTTGAAAATAGATTAACTAATTTTGCTCCAAATCCATTCTTACCTCCGGTTGTTTTATTTGATTTATTATAATTCTTTGATGTTAATAGATTTCCTAAAATTAATTCAGGAATCCATATATTATCTCCATTTTCATCCTTTTCAGAAGGGTGTTTAGCAATATCAATTCCATTTCCATTATTATATATACAAATCGATTTATCTGTATCATTATAGAATACTTTAATATCTGTTACTGGTATTATATCATTCGAATTATTATTAATTTGTTCATCTAATCTTGTTTTCTGATCTCTACAATTAACTATTATCTCATCAAATAATTTGGATAATGCAGGTCTAACCAAACAAGTTCTAACTTCGATTGAATTATCTTTAAATAATGGGAGTATATCTTCAATCTCATCACATCCACCTATAAATGTATCTGGTTCATTTAATATTTGTTCTGATAAAGATCTCCTTTTATAATCATCTAATTCATTTATGTTCATCTCTTTTACTATAGTTTGTTATAAAAAAATCAAATTATATATATTTTTTTAAATTATTATATTTATTCAATGTATTAAAGTTTCCTAATACTAAGGTATTATCTAAATCCTCCTCTAGATAGGCTTTAAGTAATGGACATATATTATATGTTTTACATATATTAATTAGAGTACTATTTATCTTGGTTTGTTTACTTCTATTCTCTAAAAATCCAGTCTTTTCATAAATAGAGATTAATTGTAAGAATACAAGTATACTATTTAAACAAGCATTTGATAATAATATATTATATTTCAAACAAAATTTAAATAGATTACTTATTATTTCTTGTACTTGTATTACATTAAGCTCTGTAAATAGAGTATGTATTTCTTCTTTATATCTTTCATAAATGTATTCATTTTTCAATTTTGAATTGTACTCTTTATTTATATAATAATGTAAAAACATATCTAATGATTCTATACTGAATGGATTATTGATTAACTTCTCTATTATTGAGAACTCCTCCTTTGAAATATTATAACAATATCCAAAATCATAAATATTTATTGTATTTGTTCTTGTATTTATACTCCAATTACCTATATGTAAATCTCCATGTAATTTATTATTTAATGCAGAGTTTAATGAAAAAATTGATAAATACATTATCAATTTACTTATTTTGTATATTCCATAAAGTTTATATTGTTCTGAATTATGCATACATCCAGGTAAATAATCCATTATTAATATATTTGATGATGATTTATAATGTGTTGGTATATTAATAATATCACATTCATTATACATATTCTTAAATATGTTCATATTTTTACATTCATTGTTTAGATTAACCTGTTCATAAAGAGATCTCATAAATTTATTTATATTATCTATAGGTAAATACCTTTTATAATCTATAAAAAATAAGATAATATTTATAAAATAATAAAATATATGGAATTGAATTGTAATATTTGGATGAAGGACTTTTAATGCAAAGTGTTGACCATTTATTTTATGCTTAACTTCATATACTTGACCAATACTACCCGAACCTATTAATCTAATAATTTTGTACTCATCGTTAATATCTGATTTAAATTCATTTAAGTATATATATTCTGTATGATTTAATGAATGCTCAATGCAGTTATCATATAAATTTGATAATGTTTTATATAGAATAGTATCACCATGTATTAAGTTATATTTAGGTAATATCCATTGCACCATCTTTATCATCATACATCCACAATATTCTATATGCTTTTGTATTTGTTTTGAATAGTATATATCATTGTGAATCGATTTATTTGTTACATTAAGATACATGCAATAGTAAAATAAATTTAAATACCCATAGAAACATTTAAATATTGTGAATATCATTATTAAGTTTAAATATATAATATTTAAATATATTTAAACTTAATAAAGGAACTATAAATATATTATGGATGATAAAAAAGCCGAGAATACATTACTAAATACAATAACTGAATTAATCTTATTTTATGTAAAACAAAATTACGAAGATTATTTAATAAAAAAGAATATAAATAGTATTCCTAATTCGGATATATCAAATGTTGTTAATCAATTATATACTGATAGAAAGAAACATATTAAAGGGTTTATTTTGAATTCATTGAAAGAATTATATCATGATAACTACCCTGGTGATGTACTCGTTAATAGTATAATATTTGATATATTCTCTGACGATGATATATGTAAACAAAGGTTAATTACAGAAATTATAAATTATCAATCATAATAATTATATATATTAATAGTATATACATATGGATAATATATCAAAGGATATCAATATTAAGAAGAGAAGAAGTAAACGTAATAGATCATTAAATAACTTATTTAAACACTTTGATAAATCCGAATTAAAGAAAAGTAAAAATAATGAAAGTTATCAATCTATTCAAAATAGTCAACCAAATAAAAAAGATAAAACTAATCAAATCAATAAGAAGAATCCAATGAATAAGAAGAATCCAATGAATAAGAAGAATCCAATGAATAAGAAGAATCAAGTGAATAAGAAACATCAAAAGAATATTAATTTAGTAGTTCATAAAAAACATACAAAACCGAAATTAAAGAAGATCAAAATAGACCCTAATAAAAAGGAACCAACTGTTAAACTTGATAAAAAGAGTAAATCTAAGAAAAGAAGTAATTCAAAAAGATATAAGAGTAAGAATAATCGACGTGTTTCTCTATTACTTTCTGACTCAACCAGTGATGCAGATTTAGATAGATTAATTAGAAAAGTAAAGAGGACACCAAAAACACGTATGATTAAGGAGTTAAAAGGGAAGGGAATAACTATCAGTGGTAAATCTAATAAATTACTTCAAGATATTTATTTATATTCACAAATTGATAATATAACCATTAAAAAAGAATAGATTATTGACCTATATTAACAATTAACCTTGATCCATGTATTTGGGAATAATGTACATGTATTATATGATAAGGTTGGGGAGAACCATTTACTTGGATAATAAACCTTTTTATAATTATCCATATTTAAATAGGCACCCCACCAACTAAAATTACAGTTTGATATTATATTATGATTACAACATGATATACATAATAATTGTTCCCAATCATTAATACATGTATTAATCGGAATAAATGTATTTGTAAACTCATCTTTTAATTGATTGATAATCATTTGAACTTGTTCATAATCTTCTTCCTCATAAAAATAGATAAATAATATATCATCTATTTTATTTGTTATCATCTCAATACATTTTTCATAATAATTATAGCCAAGTATATTTTGTGAATCCTTATCATTACCTATCTTAAAATGGATGGATACCTTTTTACTATCTATGTAGGGTACCATATGCATATTAATTACCTCTTCCTGTAAGGTCTTTATTTTTAAACGTTGATAAATATCTTCCTTATACTTATCAAAGTATTTATATGATTGAAAATATCCTGTTAACATTATATTATTTTTTACAGTAGGTAGTGTTCGATAATTATATACTTGTTCTATATAATGATAGAATCTTGTATGTTGTAATAAGTGTACATCTACTAAGTAGGGTTTAAAATATTTAAATATAGTATCCCAATAAGTATATTTAGTGTTATCTTCTTTTATTTTTGATAGATATATTCTGTAGTTATGTTGCAATGCGTATGAATATAAGGTAAATATCTGAAACAATTGATCCCCTAATTCACCCTGTAGAATGATACTTGATATAAACATATTGTTATTTTATATCTAAACCTTTATATAAAGTTATTATAATCGAAGTCCTTTAATAGTTATAGATGTTTAAAGTATAGATGTTTAAAGTATAGATGTTTAAAGTATATTAATACATTATTTAATATGAGTAAAAAAGTAATTACATTTATTGGTGGTGGTAATGGAACACATGTAGGTGCAAGTTTATGTGGTATAAATAAATTATTAGAAGTTAGAATTCTTACTAGAAGTCCTAAGTATTGGAAGAAAAAATTATCCTTAACTTTACCAAATAATAAAATAGTAGGATCAAAAATAAGTAAAATATCCTATGATCCTAAAAATATAATCCCTGGTTCTGATATTGTTATTGTTTCATCTCCTATATCTGCATACTCAGAGATATTTAATAAAGTAGTCCCATATTTAGATTCAAATACTATAATAGGGACTCTATTTAGTCAAGCACATGTTGATGCAATTATAAAAAAGGCATTAGTTCGAAACAATAAGGTATCTAAAAATATTACTTTATTCGGTATACAATATATACCTTGGCAGTCTAAAACTATTAAATATGGAGAAAAATCGCACCTTGTTGGACAAAAATCTATAGTTGAATTAGCAGTATATCCAGAAAGAGAATATATGAAAGTTCAGTCCACTATTGAAGATATATTTAATATTCCATGTATTCAGACTCCATTTATAGCAACAACATTAACCACTTCTAATCAGATATTGCATCCAGCAAGGTATTTTTCAGCGTTTGGTCTTCAACAATGGGATGGAAAAACACCTTTTATTAATAAAAATTGGGGGCCAGGTAGCTTATATACAGAAATGGATCATATATCTGCTGCATTATTAGGTGATATGAATGATGAGATTATGAATATTAAAGATTCATTAAAAAATAAGTTCCCGGATATTAATTTATCACGTATTATACCATGTAAGGATCGCATTAAAGAACATTATGGAGATCAAGTTGATGACTATTCAACCTTAAAATCTACATTTAATACAGCAAAAATGTATAGAAAAAGTAAATTTGCAATGAAGGATGTTGAGGGTGGTGTTATTCCTGATGTAAATCATAGACATTTTATGGATGATATTCCATATGGGTTATGCGCTGTTAAAGATGTTGCACAAAGACTTGGTGTAAAAGTACCTATAATAGATCATATGATATATTGGCATCAAACTATAATGGGGAAATCATTTGTAACAGGTCCAGACTATTCCTATCTAGATGGTACAGACCTTTGTGAGACCGGATGTCTAAGTCAATTCGGGTATAGTGATGGAATACAAGGATTAGAAGAATACATTAGAGGTGAATTTAATATAGATAATAATTATGAACCATGTAAAGAATATAATGAGATCATACATAAACCATCAGTTATTTATGAACCTCCATTACGCCTTGGTCCTTTATATTATAAGAAAAGTATAATGAATAAACACAATAAACTTCCTGTAATATGTTTTGATATAGACAAAACTTTATGGAAATTAAATGTAGAAGAATTTGAACATACAGATTTTTCTAGGAAAGAATTAGAATTATATTTATTCAAGGACGTTAAAGATATTTTAGAGTGGGCTAAAAATGAAGACTTTAAATTAGTACTAGCTTCGCGTACATGGAATCCAGAAAAGGTTAAAATATATCTTCAAAGAATAAATATTAATCAATACTTTGATAATCAACAAATATATCCTACTGGATTAGGGAAGCATATGAATTCAAACTACCCTAAAAATAAATTATTACATTTTTATAAGATAACAGAAGAAATGGGAATATCTTATAATGAATTAATATTCTTTGATAATGAAATTAATAATTGCCGCTTTGCTAATGAATTAGGTATTACCTCTATACATGTTCCTGATGGATTAAATTGGAAAAAACTTAATGAAGGATTAAAACAATATATGAATAAATAATATTATTATATCCGCTTATGAATATACTTTATAAGTCATTAAATATGAAGTATTATTCTCTAGAAAGTACTCTATTAATTATCTGAGTAGTAGATATAGTATTTGTATACTGTATTTTTATTAACCTTGACTCATTAATATCAAAATAATTTTTCATTTTTTCATCTTCTTCAATATTGTTTGCAGCATAGATAAATACATCAGCATTAATTGAATCCATAAATTCTTCTTTTATTTTTAAGGGAGCATTCATTATAATTTCATCAATATATTTACACCCCTCTAAGACCTTCCTCCTTTCATCTATATTTAGAATAGGCAACCGTTTATATGATTTAACATCCTTATCAGAATGGAGACCTATAATTAAATAATCACATCTTTCTTTAGCATTTTTTAAAAAATTAAGATGTCCATAATGAAATAGATCACATACCATTGTAGCATATCCAATCATTGATATATATAATGTAGACTATCCTTTTAAATATGAATTGAATTTATTATATTGGTAATAACTATAGTAAGACTATTTAAATATATAAGATTATAATATACTATGAATATTTTATGTGAATTAACGTTATCTTGTTATCCAACAAATAGGTTATGTAATTCAGGAGAGGAAAGAATTCAGCAATATATTAATGGATTAAATAACTTTTTTGAATTGAATAAGGACAATGAATTTGACATATTAATAACTGATAATACAATATCTGATAAATTACCACAGGAAATATTAAATGTTATACCCGATAGATGTAATATAATTACTTGCATGAATAATAATTATGGATGTATCAATAAAGGCGCAGGTATTATCGAACAATGGAACTATAATAAAGAGCTTCTTGAAAAATATCAATGGTTAATTCATTTTGAACCACGGCAATTATTACAAAATAATAATTTTATAAATAGTTTCTTAGAAAATCCTAGAAACTTATTTAATAAATCAAATACTATTGACGGATTTAATACTGGATTATTTTGTATTGAGATTAAAACATTAATGGATTATATGAATCAAGTAACACCTAAATCATTAGTAGTTATTTATGAATCTATTAAAAAAAGTTTATATAATTATTTTATTAATAAAGATATTAAATTTGATACAATAGATAAGATGGGATTAATTTGGTATAATGATATGAATATCTACAATAAAACGCAATTGATGTAATTAAGCTGTTACACCTATTTAACTCTTATTCTGAAACTTTAATATGACCCATCGACCTATAATGATAAGCCCTATACTTGATAATGTAATATCACATATATTATATGCTCTCTCTCTTTTTTGTTCTTCATTATCAATAATCATATCTATGGTTTTTTTAGAGGATTTATAATTACTTTCAGACATACAACCTAAGCCATAATCACCACTTAGTAATGGAAGATCATAATATTCCCTTAATTGGTTCAAAACACAACCATATGGTATGATATCCATTCTACCCCCTCCACGGACTGTCCAACCGGTTGTAGTTCTATTACCTAGATAGTGATTCGGGGCTAATGTATCAAACATTAATAGATCACGCTTTTCATTTTCAAATGCTTTAACCCAGAAAGGTGCTCTGAATACATTTGTATTTGATTTATGAATTACATTCATTCTAGGCTTATCTCCATTATTTTCCCATTGACTCAATGGATTAAAACCACTCTTTGATTTATAGAAGAAGTTAAGGAATGAATCTGAATTACGACATAGTCTTGAAGAATTAATATTCCCTTTATGGTGACAATTTGACTGGATAAACAGAAGGTATGTTAAAAATTCATACCATGATACTTCTTTCCAAAAATCACCGTACAGCCCACCAGAAAGAGATTTATGAATAAGTACTAGACAATCTCTATATAGTACCTTACACCTTGATCTAGACTCAGGCCAGTGAAACTGTACATAAAGTGGATAACAATATAATCCATCTAAGAAATTCTGAACATAGTTAGATATCGGTTCCCTACCAAAGTCTCTTGCACCTGGTGAAAGGATCCAATTGGTTTCACTTATCAACATTTGAATGATATCAAAGATATCAATTGATTCCTCTTTCGACATTTTCACAATTGATAGGATAAGTGCATTATGGACAGAGGGTGATATAGCCATTATTCTTAATGTTATTCTAAAGGAAAATATTAAAAATAATCAAATTTTATTCAAGGTATATTATTTAAGAGCTATTTATGATATATATATATAATGGGAGGGTTTTCTTATAATAATATAATAGATTTAATTGATGATAATTATAAAATTGCTATTGAAAGCGGAACATTTTTAGGACATGGGACATCTGAATTATATGAACATTTTGAAAAAGTTTATACCATTGAAATAGATGAACCTTTATTTAATATAACTAGAGAGAGGTTTAGAGATAATAAGAATATTATATGTTTACATGGAGATAGTAAGGAAGTCCTTCCAAAATTAGCAGATGATAGAGACATAAGGGATAACAAAATAGTTTTTTGGTTAGACGCTCATTGGAGTGGTGATGATTCGGTTGATTGGGGGCGGTCTAAGTGGAAAGGGTATAATATAAATACAGGTTATATTGGTGAAAAAAAAGAAGGAGTAATACCCAGTATTAATCAAATACCATTAGAACAAGAAATATATGAAATATATAATAACTTTAGAAATGAATGCGTTATATATATTGATGATTTTGATAAGATTGATCCATCTACATTAAAGGGCTTAAAAAATGAAGCTTTTATAGGTGAAGACTATTCTCATTTAGATTTTAATAAAATATTTAATTCTATTAATGATAGAATTATTTATAAAAAGCTTATTGATAATAATCAGTGTATTATAAAATTTAAGAGTTTAGATGATTAAAGTAAAACTAATAGATGAATAATATTTATATAAATACCAAATTGTTATTCTATAAAAAATGTGTAGTCTCTTAACTTTGTTTACGTACTAAATAGGTAATTCTATTTTACTATTATGGATTGTGTAAATATGGAGTTTAAATAATATATATACTTTATTCTATAGTTCATCGTTTAATACATCACATACAAATATATTAGAGAATCTTAATGCAAGTCCACCTGATTAGTTTTTCAGCATCTTGAAGAGCTACTATCATGCGAACAGTTTTCTCTGTATCCTTTGGAAATTTCTTATGGTTAAAGAATTGGGGCTTAACATAAATTTTTCCAATGGATGAATTAAACGTTGCATAATTCAAACCTTTTGTTTGGAGAGTTGCTGTAATAATAGTCCGATTCTTAATATCAAGTTCCCCTTCTACTGATCGTTTACTTCTCACATATGGAGTACTTGAGATAAGAGAATGAAAATTCTCTACCTGATTTCTACGTGTCTCAAATATATCCATTTCATCTACCATTTCAGGTATCATAACTAGACGGTCTTCACCGGTTGAAATTAGTTCTGTGATAATGAACCCATATTCATTAATCATATCCTTCTCATCAGATGAGATAAATTGTATATCTGAATCAAATGATTCAAACATCTCATCCTGTTCATAATCATCTGTGTTATAGTTGATGCTCCCATTTACACCTGGTGGTAACAGGTTGTAATTGTATGTTGTCGGATACATTTTGTTTGAGAACACCGTTTGTTAATGCTAGGGCTTTTTTTAGAAAGTAAGGCAACTATGCTTATTATATTTATTACAGAATAAATAATGTACTTTCAAATTTTTTAAATGTACTATAAGTTATTATATGAATCAATTAAACCGAATTATTAAATATGATAAATTAATACCTTATTGTAGAGGATCTAATAAAAATGTCTTTATTTTATCAAAAGATAAAGTATCACCATTAACTTTTATTGAGATTACACCGAAGCAATATAGATTCGTTTTTGATGGTTATGATAAACATATGAAATTAAACCAAGATATGAAGGACCTTTTATTAGCAATTAGTAAAGAATCTATTATCAATAGGAGAATATCTATTGAGAACTTATCGTGGTGTGGTGGTGGTATTACTATTATTTATAACTATAAGAAAATTAATGGTATTTCATAAAATTATAAAAAATCATCAATTAGATATTATCTATCCATACCTTGATTTTTTATCTATCTATTTTTTATACACTATACTAACTACTCTTATATTTACACAACAATGCAATTAATGAATTCCATCAACAACAACGCCAGTTAAGATACCGATGTTTATCATACTATCGCGAGTTTACCCCACGTTTACGTTGAAGATGTCGAGAGTCACAGTTAATTCCTATTTAATTATTATAGGAATTAGGAGGATCCGCGGATCCTGCTTGCCCCTGTGTCCCAGACTATACTTTGGTATTGAGACAGACTCAATTGTCATGACTACACCAGAGCGCGCATATAATGCTCATCTAGGGTTTATTCTCTCGAAGGTCGTGGCTAGGGACCCGAATCATATAATATTATTTCTACAATAAGAGTATTATTAACTCTTTCATCTAATTTACATGTAAGTCCTAATCGGATTTTGAATGTTTACTGTAGTATCAAATACTGTAATCGTTTTCCATCTAAACTTTTGAGTATCTAAGAATGAGGTAATTGATTTTTCTAAATTGCCCTCCGTTGAAGTATCATCTATTACCTCCACATTTGGAATGAATCCAAATTTATCAAGTGAAAGTTGTCTCTTATCGCCCCTCACCACACTTTTCAAATGAGAACATGTACGGCGATTATGTCCTGGAATACCACATATTCCACAGACAGGCATTGGTCTCATTCTATGTGAAGGTAACTCCTTACAATTCCTAGAATGTATTGGAGGAGTCAATTCGACTGATTTGGAGGGTCTCGTTCGGCCAGACGTGGCTGTGTAAAAACCCTTAGGTTCCTTGAAGATGTTAATGCAACCGGAGAGTCCTTCCAGTGGCCTCTTCACCTTCTTGGTCTTGCGGACGACAGGTTCCTTGAAGATGTTCATGCAACCGGCGAGTCCCTCAAGAGGTTTCGTCACCTTCTTGGGAGTGTAGAAGCTCTTGGGTTCCTTGAAGATGTTCATGCAACCATAAAGACCCTCAAGTGACTTCTTCACCTTCTTAGGTTGAAGAAACTGCTTCTGATTCAAGGGACGAGGCCCACCATTCTTTTCAGCCCACGGACAGGTGGCACGGTTGTGCGAGTGAGGAAAAGCACCATGGCATATCGAGCAGACCATCAAGTAATATGTTTAAGGGTGATTATTTGAGATAAGTGCACTTATTTATTTTGTTATTTGTTTAACATAAAATCAAATTTTTTATCAAATAAATAGTTACATATCTTTAAGGATTTGTGTGCGGTCGCGATGGTGCACTGAGCTTCCTTGCATTGTGATAGTATTTAGGAGGATGAATATCATCAATCTTCTTTGGAGCATCCCGAGCAAGCCATCTGGAGAAGAAGCCACATGTACGACCACCTTGAAAGAGTTTATAATCAATTGAGCCACCCACAAGAGTTTCAGCGGGTTCTGTCTTCAGTCTATCCACATCAGTCTGGGGTGGCAACTGCTTCAACCAAGTCAGACGCCAGTCATGAGCGAGTGGTACCCAACCTCGCTTGATACGGTTGGGTAAACAAATCCGTAGTTCATTAAAAATACTTTCCGTATCTTGTCCTGGACGAATATGGGAAGTGATCGCACAACTTCTTGAATCTATCACAAAGTCCCTTAGATCTTTTGAGACCTTCCGTTTGTTGATGAAACCATCGAGGTATATTCGGAAGTAATCGTGGGTGTCCTTATCCAGATCCCATGCGTGCATCATAATCATATAGAGATAAATCATCTTTGGAATGTTTGTTACTATCCTAAATAAAAATAAATATTTTCAAATTTTTCCTCAACTACCACCATTGATTTAGGAGACATATGAATAGCGAAATCAACCTTTATCTTAATAAAAAATTTGAAGTTCAAGTAAAGGATAATTAAAATAAGTTAAGATGATGTGTGGATGTTATACTCGTCCGAAGTCCCGTCAGAGCAGGCGGACCAAGAGTACTGCGGAATTTTGGGGGTCTAGGATATCCAAATATCCCATTGACCCTGATACCGAAGAGAGGATCAAGAAAATGTATCTGAAAGAAATCGAGCGGTACAATTCTCCAGACTACCCCTATAAAAAACCAAAAGGTATCAATGTTGCCTATCTTAAGGTTGTTCCTCTTAGTGGTGAAATTGATGAATATGGATGTTGTAAATCCATATATCGTGTTTATTATGGTAAGCGTTTATATGATGAATGTACAAATGATTCCCATCTACATGAAAGAAACCCTTATAAACGAAAAAACCCGGTTTGTGAATTTTGTCAAATGCCTGACGACCATGATTCATGTGGAAGGAGTCATCACAAGGAGAGTAGGTTTGGATTTGATAAGGTTCTTGATAAGTTGCGACCAAAATGTCCTTATTCCTAGAAACATAATGGTAGTCGTGTATTCCAAATT
>PASS01000069.1 GCA_002712165.1 Fidelibacterota bacterium | reverse complement strand
CTTGAAGGATGTAGAGGACGCTCAAAATGAAGTAGTCATACTTGCTAAGGAACTGTCCTCTTCAGGACAGATCGTTATTTCCGAAGGCAAGGAAGACGATGAATTCGTGTACTAATACACCTAGGTATGATGCGAATATTTGCTCGATTTTGAATGGCTCTAAATAGCTAGTACACTCCTAAAAATATATCGCCCCATGCTACCTTTCGGCCTCGACGCTCAGATATTTTCATGTTTAGAGCCTTGTTATGGAGAGGATCACGTTTGTTTCCCGGATCACCTGAGAAGTACAATTGCGTCGTTAGTATTGGTTCTCCAGGTGCTTGCACTTTCATGTGTATATGGCGTGTACGGCCTAGGTAATAACCCGGAACAACTGTTTCTAAATGGAATCTTCCTTCGCCATCCACATATTGATGTCCGCGAAGTTTAAAACTTTGATTGTCATATAAGCCATTTCCATCAGCCTGCCAGAAGTCAATTAGCGCACCAAGGATAGGTTTACAGTAACCATTATATACTGTGCCCTCTACAATTAGACGTTCTCCTTCTACATTCTTTTCCAATAGCGACATACGTTGTGGCGATGCAGGCTTAAAGTATGGTCCTTCAGCTTGTCTCGGGGTGAGAGGGCCATCTTCGATACATTGGGGTGTTGTGCGTGGAGCTGCTTTGGCAATGCTTCCGATACTGGAGCTGATTGAGAGTCCAATTAACGCCGGGCAGAATTGAACAATCTTTCTCCGAGTAAAAAGTGGCATTTCACCCTCTCTTATGTTCGAGGCAATAGCTCTTCAATTGAAGTTTACAATAACCAATTGATAAATTGGTACTTAGAATGATGAATACTGGCACATAGTAAGGGTGTTAGGATAGAGCTTGTCATTGGTTTCTTAGAGGGTTTTCAGTCCTCGCGATGGATAGAAAAACCGCTTTTACCCTCCGCAATGCCAATTTTTAGTCTAAGATTCTCATCATATTGACCGCCACCTTGTGATCGAAATGGTATGGGCTTATCTGTAAACAGACTATTTAGGCGTTTACTGTATGCTTCAGCGATGGCCGGGAATCCTTCTGGTGTGAGTCCTGCGGCTCTGTAAAGCAAATGTGGTGGTAAGACTTCCATACCGGGGTAATATAAAATACCGTGAGTGATAGGAAACAAAAGATCGTCCATATTTCCGTGCACTCCTCGATCTGAATAATGTTCTTCTTCGGGCCCTATGGTCATAGAGAGTAGTGCACGCTTACCTTTTAAATTCCCTGAACCGTAACGATCGTAGCCGTGATAACCGACCCCGTAGGCAAATCGGCGTGCATAAACTCTATCTACCCATCCTTTTAGTATTGCGGGTAAGGAGAACCACCACATGGGGCACTGAATGATAAGTGCGTCCATCCATTTTAACTTTTCTTGCTCGTCTTTTATCTCTGGTGCCTGAGTATTGGTGAGGTAGGCTTTCTTGCTTGAAGAGTGATAAATTAATCGTTCTTCTGGATTATATTCAAGAAAATCTCTGCTATCGGCTTCTGGGCGCCATCCCATCTCATATAGGTCTGAAACCTCGACTGTATGTCCTTCACCTTGTAAGTGATCTACGGCATAATTCTTCAATGCGCCATTCAATGAGCGTGGCTCAGGATGCGCGTAAACAATGAAAATGTTCTTCTTAGGCACGTGAATTCCCCTCATAATGAGATGACAATACGCGTAAGCATATTTCCCGGCAACCTCTGAGGACTAGGGTCTATACGAGCTCATTTATGATACAGTAATGTTAACGCTGTTTTTAAAGGGAGGAATCACCAAATGCCCCCACTTCGTTCGAGAACCACAACTCATGGCCGAAACCAAGCCGGCGCTCGTAGCCTTTGGCGTGCTACTGGTATGCGTGATGAGGATTTTTCAAAACCGATCATAGCTATAGCTAATTCTTTTACCCAATTTGTGCCAGGGCACGTTCATCTAAAAGACTTAGGACAAATGGTTGCAAGGGAAATTGAATCAGCTGGCGGTGTAGCTAAAGAATTTAACACTATTGCTGTGGATGATGGAATCGCTCAAGGTCATAGCGGCATGCTTTACAGCTTACCTTCAAGGGAGATTATCGCTGATAGTGTTGAGTACATGATCAACGCACATTGCGCAGATGCTTTGGTTTGTATCTCGAACTGCGATAAAATTACTCCAGGTATGTTAATGGCCGCTTTACGGCTTAATATTCCTACTATTTTTGTATCTGGTGGCCCCATGGAAGCCGGTAAAATTGTCACGGATGGAGTATCAAAAATTATTGATGTTGTGGATGCAATGGTCGTTGCTGCCAACCCCAATACAACTGATGCAGAATTAGAAGATTATGAACAAGAAGCATGTCCAACATGCGGATCTTGTTCGGGGATGTTTACCGCAAACTCTATGAATTGTTTAACGGAAGCTTTGGGTCTTGCCTTGCCCGGCAATGGAACAGTTTTAGCGACACACGCTGATCGCAAGGAATTGTTTATTCAAGCCGGACGGCGAATAGTTGATCTGGCTAAAAGATACTATGACATGGATGACGCATCGGTTTTGCCGCGAAATATTGCAACGTTCAAATCATTTGAGAATGCGATGACCCTCGATATAGCTATGGGTGGGTCAACAAACACTGTACTTCATTTACTTGCCGCGGCCCATGAAGGTGAAGTGGAATTTAGCATGGAGGATATCGACCGGTTATCCCGTCGAGTGCCTCATCTTTGTAAGGTAGCGCCGTCGATAGAAAATGTGCATATCGAGGATGTCCACCGTGCTGGTGGAATATTTGCGATATTGGGAGAGCTTGAGCGTGCAGGTCTTTTAAATCTAGATAGTAGAACCGTGCATTCAGCGACCTTGGGTGATGCGATAGAATTACTAGATGTCCGTCGTACAAAAGAAATGGCGATTCATACATTTTACAAGTCAGCACCTGGAGGCGTGCGCACAGAAACACCTTTTAGCCAAAATAATCGGTATTCGGATTTAGACTTAGACAGAAAGACTGGAGTTGTTCGTGATAAGGCGCACGCCTTTAGCCAAGACGGTGGATTAGCTGTACTTCATGGAAACTTGGCAGAAGATGGATGTATTGTTAAGTCTGCCGGAGTTTCTGATCATATGATGAAGTTTACTGGCCCAGCGCGAATTTTCGAAAGCCAAGATCTGGCTTCTAAAGGCATTTTAACTAAACAAGTGAAGGCGGGAGATGTAGTTGTAATACGCTATGAGGGGCCAAAAGGCGGTCCAGGTATGCAAGAAATGCTTTATCCAACAAGTTATTTGAAGTCTATGGGCTTAGAAAAGACGTGCGCCCTCATCACTGATGGGCGTTTTTCCGGTGGTACCTCTGGCCTATCTATCGGGCACATATCGCCAGAAGCAGCTAGTGGTGGAAATATTGGTTTACTGCAAGAAGGAGATACGATTGATATCGATATTAAAAACCGATCACTCAATGTGGATATTAGTGAGGAAGAATTGGCAACTCGACGCACTTCTATGACTAAGAAGGGGTTAGAGTCCTGGCTTCCGACCCAACAAAGAAATAGGGCCGTAACAACTGCTTTAAAAGCATATGCAGAGCTCACAGCAAGCGCATCGCGCGGCGCTGTGCGGGATCTTGGTAGAAGGGCGCCATGATAAATTTTTGAAAAGTATAGTTTAATCTGACACTAAATGCTTTTGCTTTAACCAACCCAGGATTTCAAATGCTGCTTGTTCCCATGTGTCGTCAAGCATGAAACAGTGACCAGAATCAGAAAGAACTTTATAGTTAGCATTAAAAAAATCAGCAACTTGTCTATCTTGCCCTTCGGGATGATGTACTTTGTCATCATTTCCAGCAGACAGACATAGTGAAGGGCTCTGTACCCATTCAGAATTAACTTTAATGCGCAGCCGGTAACGATCATTAATCATTGTCGGACTTTCTGGGCATAGCCGAGACATGAATTCTGATATATCGGACCGCGCACAGCCAGATAAAAACCATGATCGTGCGCGTTTCTCATCTGGTGGCATAACCAATCGGTTGTCTGGTAGTTTAGGTAATTTGCGCAGTCCAGGCATTTGCCCTGGTGGCGAGGGTGCCATCATAATAAATCCTGCCGTAGAAAGAGTCTTAGCGGCGACCATAGCGATGAGCGCCCCCAAACTATGACCGACGAGAATAATGGGCCCCCCAAGCGCGCGGGCAGATTCTTGAACATCCAAAGCTGCCTCATAAACGCCTTCTTTTAAAAAATTAGGACCCGGCAATATGCTACCATGGCCCCTTATATCTAGGGCGGCTGCTCTTACGCCATGAAACTCAAAAAACTTTAAAAATTGTGCCCAGCACCAAGCACCATGAAATCCGCCGTGGATAAGTAGTAGCGTTGGGCCATGTGTGCGTGATGTTGTGAACAGAAAACTTTCAGAAAGAGATATTTTCTGAAAGTTTTCAATGGAATTAAAGTTCCATTTTGCGGGCATACCCGCATTCTCCCATGGTAATTTACTGTGTAGACTCTATCTTGTATATGGGAGTGGGTAATTAGAGCAATAGTTGGAGATGAGATCATATGCGTTTAGTTAGTTATCGCAAGGGTGCGGAAATAAGAGCCGGTATCGAGCGGGATGATCGCGTTTATGACCTTAAAGCGGCCATGAAGAGGGGCAAGGCTGAAGTTCCGGTATCGGACTTAAGAGCGCTCCTGGAACAATCCAGCTGGAAACAAAGTCTAAAAAAGATACAAATTGATGCGAGGAGTGCATACATTCCTCTATCAAAGGCAAAACTTACTGCCCCTATTTCAGAACCGCGAAAACTTATTATTTCAGGCCTGAACAGTTATTCACATCTTAAAGAACTTGAAGACCTCACTGGTAAGATAGAACCTCCTCGTTATCCGATGGTCATTGGTAAGGCTACTTCAACAATTTCAGGTCCTTATGACGATATCATATTGCCTCCAGAAACAAAAAAGTTGGACTATGAGTGTGAATTAGCGGTCGTCATAGGTCGTAAGTGCCGCCGTATACCAGCTGACAAGATTCGAACTTATTTAGCAGGGTATATGACCATGAACGATGTTTCTGCTAGAGATGTTCAAATGGCTGATGGGCAGGCATTATTTTATAGGGTCCATTTTCCAGGTAAAAGCTTTGATACATTTTGCCCAACCGGACCAGCATTAGTGACAATTGATGAATTTCCAAAAAGCCGAGTTATGAAAATGCGTACGCTTGTAAACGGCAACGTTCGACAAGATGCTGATACAGCGGATTTTATATTTACGGTACAACAAGTTATTTCTCACGTAAGCCAAATTATGACTCTCCTGCCAGGAGATATTATTTCTATGGGTTCGCCAGCAGGCGTTATTGTTGCAGATCCAAAGCCAGTGTTTTTAAAACCAGGGGATGTTGTTCGTTGCGAGATTGAGGGAATTGGTAGTGTTGAAAACCCTATCAAAGCAGAAAGAAATAAGGTAGCTGCCTTTAAAACGGGTTGATAGTGATTTTGGGAGTAACGCAATGGATATTGCATATGAGGGTAAATTATAATCATGTCCAGTAATACTAACAAAAGACCTTTATTCGACAAATCAACTCTTCCAAGCCGACATGCAACGGAAGGGATAGACCGCGCAGCGCATCGTGCACTTTTCTACGGAACGGGTGTAACCGAGGAAGAAGTGCATTCTCCAATTGTCGGGATAGCAACATGCTGGAATGAGACAACGCCGTGTAATATTGATCTTTCGCGTCAAGCTAAAGTTGTCAAAAACGGTGTGCGAGAAGGTGGCGGTCTTCCTCGTGAATTCACTACCATTACGGTCACTGATGGTATTGGGATGGGCAACCCTGGAATGAAATCTTCATTACCATCACGAGACCTGATAGCAGACTCTGTGGAATTGACTGTGCGTGGCCACTGCTATGATGCCCTGGTTACACTAGCTGGATGCGATAAAACATTGCCGGGCATGATGATGGCCATGTTGCGGCTTAATGTTCCATCCGTGTTTCTTTATGGAGGGTCCATTCTGCCTGGCCGCTTTAGAGGCAAGGACGTGAATATTATTGATGTGTATGAAGCGGTTGGTCAGCATGCTGCAGGCAAAATGAGTACTGAAGATCTACATAGACTTGAGACTGTTGCTTGTCCCTCAGCGGGGGCATGTGCGGGGCAATTTACAGCAAATACAATGGCTACAGTTAGTGAAGCTATAGGTTTGTCCCTTCCGATGTCGGCTAGCGTACCGACAGCGTATCAAGCAGAGCATGATCGGTATGCTAAGGCAGCGGGCGAGACAGTCATGAATCTGATTGCGCAGAATCTACGTCCACGGGAGATAGCAACCCGCAAGGCTTTTGAGAATGCTGCAGTGACAGTGGCAGCCTCAGGTGGGTCAACTAATTCTGGTCTGCATTTGCCGGCCATGGCTAACGAAGCTGGTGTCAAATTTGATCTCGAGGACGTGTGCGAGATTTTTAAGAAGACGCCTTACATCGCAGATCTCAAGCCAGCTGGAAAATATGTGGCACTCGACATGTATAAAATCGGTGGAATTCCAGTGCTGATGAAAGCCTTATTAGAGGGAGGATATCTGCATGGTGACTGTATGACTGTGACGGGTAAGACGATTGAGGAAAACTTGGAACATGTAAAGTTTCCTTTAGATCAAAATATAGTGCGCCCTACATCTAAGCCATTCTCATCGACTGGCGGTGTTGTCGGACTTAAAGGGTCTCTTGCTCCACAAGGAAGTATTGTAAAAGTTGCGGGAATTAAGGAGCGTAAATTTCGTGGCCCAGCTCGGGTTTTCGATAAAGAAAATCTTGCTTTTGCAGCAGTTCAGGCACGTAAATATAAAGAAGGGGATGTTATTGTTATTCGATATGAGGGCCCACGCGGTGGCCCAGGCATGAGAGAGACACTGACTACTACTGCTGCACTATATGGACACGGTATGGGCGAGAAGGTTGCGCTAGTTACCGACGGCCGCTTTTCAGGCGGTACACGTGGATATTGCGTTGGTCATGTTGGACCGGAAGCTGCAGTTTGTGGCCCGATCGCTTTAGTTAAAGATGGGGATATCATAAGCATAGATGCGGATGCAGGATCCATTGATATAGAGGTGGCTGAGGAAGAACTCGAAGAGCGTCGAAAAGAATGGAAATCGCGCCCAACAGGCCATGAATCTGGCGCTTTATGGAAGTACACGCA
Organism: Fidelibacterota bacterium; assembly: GCA_002712165.1. Classification (GTDB taxonomy): domain Bacteria; phylum Pseudomonadota; class Alphaproteobacteria; order Rhodospirillales; family Rhodospirillaceae; genus UBA11612. The sequence continues at coordinate 30,953 of PASS01000069.1, read as the reverse complement.
GTTGGTGGGAGATGCGTGCGATGGTGCGGTAACCCATCGTGGAGCTAGTGTAGAAACCCACGTTTATGCCGATATTGAATTGGATGACTAAAAACCCACTTCGCCAAAAAATAGCAGCTCAGGAGGTAGCCTATGGGCTATGGGTGACTCTGGAAAGTGCAACAATATCTGAAGTGGCGGCTGAATTGGAGCTAGATTGGGTATGTATAGATCTCGAGCATGGTAGTCTGTCGTTTAGAGATATAGTTAATCATGCCCGAGCTATAAAAGGCAGCCAGACAGCAATTATTGTTCGCGTGCCTGCTATTAATAGCGATTACATAAAACGCAGTTTAGACCTTGGAGCAAATGGTGTTTTGCTACCACTAGTACGTTCTAATGAGGACCTAAGGGAAGGATTCAGTTATGCTAGATATCCACCCACGGGTGTCCGGGCTATAGGAAGTGAGCGTGCTATTCGCTGGGGACTCCGCAAAGATTCTTATCTTAATTCGGCAAATGAAGAGACTATGGTAATACCTTTGATTGAAACAGCGGAAGCGGCTTTAGATATTGAAACCATTCTCGACGTATCAGGCCTAGAGGCAGTGTTCTTTGGTCCTACAGACCTATCGGCTAGTCAGGGGCACTTCAATGAATGGGAGGGTCCGGGCGTCGCAGAGGACATATTGCGCATGACAAAATTATCCATATCCAAAGGAGTAGCTACTGGGGTTGTAGCTACTAGTATTGAGGATGCTCAAAAACGTAAGCAACAAGGCTTTCAGATGATTGGGCTTGGTACCGATATTGATATGATGATACGGAAAACAAGTTCTTTACTCCGTGTTCTCAAAGAGTAATTCGAATATGGGTAGGCTTGATAAAAAGATTTGCATAATAACAGGTGCTAGCTCCGGTATTGGAGCTACAACGGCTCGCTTGTTTGCGCAGGAGGGAGCAAAGGTGGCTCTGACCGATATAAAAGTAGAATTTGGTGAGCAAGTTTCAAATGATATCGGTAGTTCAGCTAAATTCTTTCCTCACGATGTATCGATGGAGAATGATTGGCAGCGTGTTATGCAGGGTGTTTTGAGTGAATATGGCAGACTTGACGTTTTAGTTAATAACGCTGGCATTCTTGTATCTGGAACGATTGAAAGTTCAACAGTTGATGACTTTCATCGTGCTAATTCAGTTATGGTCGATGGTGTATTTTTAGGATGTAAATATGCTATTGCAGAAATGAAGAATACCGGAGGTGGTTCAATCATTAATCTATCTTCAATTGCTGCTGAGATCGGCCAACCACATTTTTTACCTTATAGCGCTGCTAAGGGTGCTGTGCGTACGATAAGTAAATCTGTTGCTGTGCACTGCCAAATGCATAAGTATAATATCCGTTGTAATTCCGTTCTACCTGGTGCTATTCAAACGCCTATGTTTGATGAAGTGAAGAACGCATCTAGGAAGTATTTGCCTCCTGAACTCTTAAAACCTAGCCCAGCTGGCCGAGCTGACCCTTCTGCAATAGCAAATATGATTCTTTATTTAGCCTCTGATGAATCGAGCTTTGTGAATGGTGCTGAAATGGTGGTCGATAACGCTTTATCAATTCAATAGCAATCAGATAGCGCCCATTGATTTTAAACGATCAATATCGTTCTTATTCATACCAATACGTTCTAATATTTCTTCAGTATGCTCACCAAGCTTGGGGGCGGGCAAACTGACTCGTAGTGGACTATTATCGAATTGTAATGGAGGCCCAAGCATTGAAACCGCGCCATGGCCTTCGTGCTCAACTTTAATGACGGCATTTTGATCAGCATTCTGTGGGTCTTCGATGAGAGATTCACGTAAATTATTGACTGGTCCACAAGGAACTCCCGCATCATTAAGTACCTTAACCCAATATGCTGTAGTTTGTTTTTTAGTTCGGGATTCTACCTCTGCACAGATTAAATCGCGGTTTTGCAATCTCAGCTTGTTGGTTTTGAATTCTGGGCGCTCAGATAATGTATTTGCATCAAGTGCTGTTAAAAGGCGGCCATAAATTTCATCATTTCCCGGCGCGATAGCGATTTCTGAATCCTTAGTACGAAAAATTCCATATGGCGCTACAATGCCATGTGCATTTCCAGTGCGTGATGGTAGTTTGTCGGTTGCGAGAAAGTTTGCTGCGTGAAATCCGAGCATACTTGTGAGGGCGCCGGTTAAACTTACAGTTGTAGAAATGCATCTCCCAGTGCGTTCCCTATGGGCTATTGCTGAAACCACACCTAATGCAGCGTAAAGTCCAGCAACTAGATCGCTTATCGGTGGACCGACTCTTTGTGGAGGGCCATTTGATGATCCATTGAGACTCATGAACCCTGTTATAGCCTGGGCAATGAAATCAAAAGCAGGACGATCTTGGTAAGGTCCAGTTGTACCAAACCCAGTAATACTTCCGCGGATGATTTTTGAGTTTAGGGACTTTAAAGTTTTATCGCTAAAGCCCATATCATCGAGTACCCCTGGTCGAAAATTGTCGACAATCACATCACAGTAGGCGATGAGTTTAGAGAATATATTACGCCCCTCTGAGGAGCGTAGGTTTAACGATACGGATTTTTTATTTCGGTTGAAAGATGCGAAATACCAACTTAGACCATTCTTGATTTCTCCTTGTTTGCGTACGGGATCGCCTATTCCAGGTGACTCAATTTTTATAATTTCGGCACCCAAGTCACCGAGTATCATAGAGCAAAATGGGCCTGATACTACTCGTGTGAGATCTAGGACACGTATACCTTTGAGGGGAAGAGGGGTGGAATTATTCTGGGACATGGGCGATTTTACAATATTATTGTCCTATCTTATATGTCTCAATATTTTGTTTTTCAGCTAGCGCAGTAAGCATTATTCACAATGGTTAATCTATACCATGGAGATAGAAGTATGTATCCAACAAAAGTTGAAGTGACCGAAGTGGGCACTCGTGATGGATTTCAAAACGAAAAAATATTTATTCCTACTGAAAAAAAAATTGATCTTATAAATAAGATAGTTGCATCTGGTGTTCGGCGTATAGAAGCAACAGCATTTGTCTCTCCGCGGGCAGTGCCGCAACTTGTGGATGCTTCGGAGGTAATAGCTGGAATAAATCGCGTGCCTTCCCTACGTATCGCCTGCTTAGTGCCTAACCATCAAGGTCTAGCACGTGCTATTGCAGCAGAAGTAGATGAAGTTGTTGCATTCTGCTCTGTAACAGAAAGCCATAATCAGACAAATCTAAACCGTTCTATAGAGGAGTCTATAGAGGGTTTTGAGAGTATTATGAAATCCGCCGAAAAAACTCACATTGCCGTACATGGAGCCTTAGCGGTTGCGTTTGGCTGTCCCTTTGAAGGTGATGTCGATCCTTCACATGTAGCTTCTCTAGTTAATCAATTATATGCGATAGGGATAAGGAACATCACCTTGGGCGATACAACAGGCATGGCAACTCCGCCACTCGTTGACCGTGTAGTTAAGACTATTCAGGATAAAATGCCTGATGTAAAAATTTCTTTGCATTTCCATAATACGCGAGGGATAGGTCTAGTTAATGTTTTAGCGGGACTCTCGGCTGGTATATCTCGGTATGAGTCATCAATTGGTGGAATTGGGGGATGCCCATTTGCACCCGGAGCAAGCGGCAATATCTGCTCGGAAGATTTGGTCTATATGTTGGGTGAGTATGGTATTGATACGGGTGTAGATTTGCTTAGTCTCATGCACTGTGCGCATCAACTTCAGGGTATTCTAGGTAGGGCATTGCCTGGTCAAGTTATGAAAGCTGGACTTCGCACAAGAACATTTCCACTATCAGCCGTAAAGCGAGCCACTCGTTGAGCGCCTTTATTACATCCAATGCTCTGTAGCAGAAATTCTAGTGTTAGCTTCCGTAATGCGGCACAGATAGAAACCTGTTGCTATTGTCTCCATTGTTTTTATCAGAAATCACTTCTCATTCTTGCGTCTTTTAGTACTTTCTTTTTGTAGTTCAGTTATTATTTCTTCAACGCGAGAATCAGAGATATCTCCGTTAAGACTAAAGAAAGATCCACCTTGAATCTTTAGATTGGGCCCTTTCATGCAATTATTCATGCATGGCCCACGCACCAGCTCTACTGGTAGGCGTAGTTCTAGGAGTTTTCGCTCCAACAAATCAGCTAACTCGCGGCTACCGCGACCACCGCAAGAGGGAGATCTATGTTGATTGAGTCGCTTATTTATACAGATTCTCAGCATAAAAAGCGGCTTCTGAGGTAGCGTCCAGTCGTTTTTAGTCATTACTATATTTCACTTTATCTCTACTATTGGGCAAATGTGTTGCTTCAATTATAACTCGAAGAGTTTCATCCCAAAGATCGTATTTTTTTAGTTTTCTAATAGGAACCCATCTAACCTCGGTCGCGTCTGATCCAGCTTTGGCAGTGCCGCAATCCCAGAAAGCGCGAAAATCAATCAAAGTCCATTGGACTGAAATATTTCCAGTAGCATCCCTGATGGTAGCATCCACCACATCTACCAAGTCTAAATTCCTAATTGTGAGATTGGTTTCCTCCTTTATCTCTCTAGTAGCTGACTCACGTACTGTTTCTCCTAGCTCTTGACGACCACCAGGTATGCTCCAATCATCAACTCGTGGAGGCTTTCCCCTACGAATCAACAAGACTTCGATCTCTGTTTCTACTCTGCGCAGGATTACCACACCGGTACCAACCATGCGTGTCGGCTGGTTCGTGGAGGAGTTTGAGACATAATTTTTCATAGTCATATGACCCTTACAGAATTATCTAACCACTTTCTGATATTGGTGTTTAGTAATAATTAGTCCGACATTCTGCAGAGTCATTGATAGCTTGAGCCACAACTATTTTGAATAAATTGGACATAATTTATATGATTTGCTGCTACTTAGTTCTTAAACGACTGTTATGTATATTCGAATATTACTGCCTATTTTATAGGAGATTAAAAATCACGTGTTAGAATTACTCATAAGTGGGGGGTGGGCTATGCTTCGATTTTACAAATCTATAATTTTAGCTGTAATCAGCATTGGTATAATGTTGATGAATAACATTGCAGTTCAAGCTGAAACTATGGGTTTTTTAATCAACTGGTTTCAGCCTGCCATGTATTCTACCGATGATGACTGTGATGGAGGCCTTAATCTCGCTGCTCCAGAGCTATTCGCGAGAATATTAAATGAACAAGGTTTGTCCCCTAAGGAGGTTGAGAAATTACTCGCTGATTTCCCTCACACATTCACTAGAGAGTACTCCAACCGGGGGCGTATAAACGGAGAACCTGTCAATGCATATCTAAATCCGACCTCGGTACCTGATCCAAATGTAAAAATATCTACGGGAACACTGGGATATGGTTTCAATCTTGATGGAAAGAACGGACCGGATGATTTTATAGACCCTTCTACAGGTGAGGATGGTGTCGATAATATGGCTGCCCGTGCTATGGGATGCTTTTCAACTATGCGAGGAGAGCCAGGCGTTAGACCAACGCACCTCACCTCAAGATGGGCGGAAACGCGGGATAATATGCCTGCTTGGATCGTAGAAGTGACAGGAGTTGATGATCGGCAAAATGATCCAGATGTAGAATTATTGCTAACACGGGCTAAAGAGCCTGCTATCAGGGATGCTAACTCCGAAGGACTTAAAGACCTAACATTTCGAGTAGATCCTAATCCTAGGTCAGTTAATCGAGTTCATGGTCGTATTAAAGATGGAATATTACAGACAGATATATTCGATTTTTTTATGATCGGGGATCCGTTTCACATGGCTGAATATAGATTTAATGGTTCACGTATACGTCTTAGCATTCAGGATGACGGCGGAGCATATGGGATTATAGGGGGGTATATGCCCTTCGTTGACTTGTATATGGCATGGGCCCTGACTGGAACTGCGAGCGAGTCCATGCTTTCGGTGGATTTACCTGGATTTTACTACGCTCTACGTAAGTTAGCTGACGGTGGCCCAATAGATGAATTGACTGGTATGAACACAACTATATCCACCTCATTTACCATCGAAGCGGTGAGGGCTTTTGTTGTCCATGATAATGGGCTGATTTCTGATCAGGTAGAAAACTAGGCTTACCCTGATCTTAAGGTCCTAACTGCATCATCTTGTTCGAATAGATATAGCAAAGTTCTCAGAGCCTGGCCTCTTGGGGTTTTCAGGTCTGGATCTTTAGAAATAATTATTTTTGCATCATCTCGAGCAGCAGCTAGCAATTCTCCATGAATTGAGATGTCTGCAAGTCTAAATTCTGGTAGACCGCTTTGACGGACTCCAAGAACTTCGCCACTACCTCTCAGGCGCAAATCTTCCTCTGCTATTAGAAAGCCATCATCAGTATCTCGGAGAATCGAAAGGCGTGCTTCTGCGGTTTCTGTTAGTGGGCTCGTATATAATAATAAGCAGACTCCTGATTTACCACCGCGACCAATACGTCCTCGTAATTGGTGTAATTGTGATAAGCCAAAGCGCTCAGCATGTTCAATGATCATGATGGTCGCATCAGGCACGTCGACTCCGACCTCTATAACAGTTGTTGCCACTAGAACCTTTATTCCATCCTCTGAGTGACTTGCGAATGATTCCATAGCGGCTTCTTTTTCGTTAGGTCTCATTTTTCCATGAATGACGCCAACCTGATTGCCTAAAATATTGTGCAAATGGGCGTATCTATCCTCGACAGCTGCCAAGTCTATTTTCTCAGAGTCTTCAACTAGTGGGCATACCCAATAAACTTTATTACCTTTTTTTACTGCGCGAGCTACCGCATTAGCCATTTCTGATAATCGAGTTAAGCTTACTAATCTAGTATCAACAGGTGAACGTCCTGGCGGTTTTTCATCTAATCGTGAGACATCCATGTCACCGTACGCAGTAAGTGTAAGGGTGCGAGGGATGGGCGTGGCAGTCATAACCAAAACATCTACAGCTTTACCTTTAGATGCTAATTCAAGACGCTGATGCACACCAAATCTATGCTGTTCATCTATGATGGCGAAAGCGAGATCTTGGAAATAGACGTCTTTCTGGAATAGCGCGTGGGTCCCAACAAGTATGTCAACCTGACCCTTAGCTGCTGCCTCAAGTATTGTAGTTTTTGTATTTGCTTTCGTACGTGATGTCAGCATTTGGACACGAACACCGGCTGCGTCACAGAGCGGTTTAATTGTATCCATATGCTGATGGGCAAGTATCTCGGTTGGGACCATAATAGCTGCTTGGGATCCAGATTCCACTGCAATCAACATGCTTAATAATGCTACTATAGTTTTTCCACTGCCTACGTCGCCTTGCAAAAGTCGCAGCATACGGTGCTCTTTTGATGCATCATCGGCGATTTCTTCTAGTGCACGTTCTTGTGCCGCTGTTAATTTATAATGTAATTCATCTTTCACTCTTTTACGCAGATTTCCATCACCTTGTAGGCGGCGACCTCGCTGCTTACGTGATTTCAAACGGACTAAGGCGAGAGCTAATTGATTAGATAATAATTCATCGTAAGCTAACCGTGCCCGAGAGGTGTGTGTATAGTCTAACGTAGATTTATCATCTGGAGCATGTATCTTGCGTAATGAATTTTGCCAAGACATCCACCCTTGTTGCTTTAGGTACGTTGGTTCAAGCCATTCTGGCAAGTTGGGTGCTAGCTTGACAGCAGCACTTACCGCTTTAGTTAAAATTTTAGAAGATAAGCCTTGTGCCAGAGGATAAACTGGTTCAATCCGCCTGATATCCTCGACTTCAGATAATCGCACTATATGATCAGGATGTGTCATTTGGCGTTTCTTCTCAAAAATCTCAACTTTTCCACTAATGACACGCTTTTCTCCAAGTGGCAGAGTTCGTTTCAAGTAGTCGGAGTGAGAATGAAAGAAGACTAATGTTATTTCGCCAGTTTCGTCTCCACAGAGCACGCGATAAGGTACGCGGCGATTTCGCGCTGGCTGAGGGATATGGGAAATAATTTTGACTACTATTGTAGAAACACTACCAGGTAACGCCCCACTTATCTTTGGTGAAAGCCGGCGATCTACGATTCCGGTCGGAAGATGCCATAAAAGATCTATCACTTTTGCACCTGCAATATTTTCAACAAGTTTTGCTAGGCGGGGCCCTATGCCAGGCAGTGAGAGCACTTCTGTAAAGAGCGGATTAAGTATAGATGGGCGAATAGAGGGCATATGGAGCTTTCGGATGGGCTGACAGAATGATTACTTCCAGTTATACCCTATCGCTCACAGGTGGTCAGTCCTGGATCGACCCCTGGGTTATTTTTATTTCAATCTGGTTAGATCATTTCAATGGATTTTAGGCGTAAAAGAATAATCTACCGAGCTAACCACCGTGGGACTAAGGAGTGCGATACGGTAATAGGTGGATTCTTTACAAGCATCATTATTGATTTACCGGATTCTAAACTTGAAGAGGCTGAACAACTGCTAGATGTTGATGATGCCGACCTCATGGACTGGTTTGTGGGACGCAAACCAGTACCAGATCGTTGGAAGAACAGCCTTTTTGATGGCATTTTAAGGCATTACCGGAGCCTTAAAGAGCGCTAAGCATGTATACGTTCCTGAAAAAAGTGAATGCTCGCATCCTTCATGGTGTACCTGAAGGTTATGATGCTCTCATACTTTCCGAACAAGCAGACTCTAGTGAGTGCGGAACAACTCTACATATAGCCCGCGACGAAATTCGGCTAACACAACTTGCTGAATCAGTAGCTTTTTTTGCCCCTGAGATAGAAATTATTACGGTGCCCGCCTGGGATTGTTTGCCTTATGACCGTGTCTCACCAAATTCAGGAGTCATGGCCCATCGTATCGATGCGTTGACCCGATTGAAGTCCCCGCCACCTCCTGGGCAGAGTCGATTGGTGATCACTACGGTAAGTGCGGTTTGGCAGCGGGTACCAAAAGTAGGAATACTTTGTGATTCTATAATGGAGCTCGAGGTCAAGGGCAGCTTAGATACTGAGAGGTTTAATAAGTTTCTATCTGCCAATGGTTATGTCCGTGTGGAACAGGTGATGGAGGCAGGCGAATATGCTTACCGAGGCAGCTTAATTGACCTCTATGCGCCCGGCTTAGAGGAACCCGTTCGCATTGATTTATTCGGAGACGACATAGAGTCCATTCGCACATTTGATCCCGTAAGTCAGCTAACTACTGGTAATTGCCTGAACGTGGCGCTCAAGCCTATGAGTGAAACTTTACTTAACTCAGAATCAATATCTCTTTTCCGAACTAAGTATCGAGAGTTATTTGGTGGCGTCAAAAGCGGAGATACATTGTATGAATCAATTTCAGTGGGACGAAACTTTATAGGTCAAGAACATTGGTTACCTTTATTTCATAACGAACTCGATACTTTATTTGATTACATTCCGACGGCAAATATTACTTTAGATCATGAAATTGAGGAATCAATCACTGTAAGGATGGAGACAGTCCAAGATTATTATGAGGCTAGGCGTCTAGTAGACACATCAAGTTTGAAAGAAACTCGAATCACACTTGAGGAAAGCGGCATCATTTATCATCCTGTTCCACCCAACTTAATGTTTCTGACTGAAATAGAATGGTGCCAACTATTAAACTCCCGCAAAGTTACTGCCTTCCGTTCCTATAAGGCCTCTGATGTAACAGAAGCAGAGGATGCGGGAGCACGACTGGGGAGAGACTTCGGCGATGTGCGTGCCAGGCCCAACGAAAATGTATACGAAGCATTTAGAGAGTACATCGCGACTGAGAGAGAACAGGACCGTAAAGTTGTTCTCGCTACATCTAGCTCAGGTTCTCAGTCACGAATTACCGGTGTACTTAAAGACTATGGTGTTACAGATATATTTAAAGCCGATAAGTGGAGCGATGTTTTTGATACAGATAAATCAATATTAATTACGATTTGTCTTCCACTTGAACGTGGCTTTTCTACGTCTGACCTTACGTTAATCACTGAGCAGGATTTACTTGGTGACCGACTGGTTCGCTCAGCAAAGAAAAGACGCCGCGCTGAAGCATTCATTGATGATGCATCCCAGATATCTGAAGGAGATATGGTAGTCCATAGTGAGCATGGAATAGGACGTTACGAAGGGCTAGAGACTATCATGGTGGGGGGGGCAGGACATGACTGCTTGCGGATCGTTTATCATGGTAACGATCGTCTTTATGTGCCTGTAGAAAATATTGAAATTCTCTCCCGTTTCGGTTCGGATCAAGCTGGAGTGCAATTGGATCGGCTGGGGGGAGTAGCATGGCAAGCTCGTAAGTCTAAACTAAAGGAACGTATCCGTGAAATAGCTGAACAACTCATCAACATTGCTGCAGCTAGGCAAATCAAAGACGCACCTGAGGCATTGCCCCCAGATGGCTCTTTTGATGAGTTCTGTGCTCGCTTTCCTTACGTTGAGACTGATGATCAGATGAACGCTATTGCTGATACACTAGATGATTTGAGCAAGGGCATACCAATGGACCGCTTAGTTTGCGGGGACGTGGGTTTTGGAAAGACTGAAGTAGCATTGAGGGCAGCTTTTGTAACAGCTATGACAGGACTGCAAGTTGCAGTCATTGTTCCGACTACATTGCTGTCTCGTCAGCACTATAAGACCTTTACTGACAGGTTTGCTGGCTTTCCGCTCAAAGTTGCTCAGTTATCAAGACTAGTAGGCACGAAAGAGGGTGAGGTTGTCAAACAAGGATTGGCTGACGGCGAGGTAGATATTGTAATCGGTACCCATGCATTACTATCAAAAAATATTGCCTTCAAAAATCTAGGTGCCCTCATAGTTGATGAGGAACAACATTTCGGCGTTGCCCATAAAGAGCGTCTAAAAACATTGCGCTCTGAAATTCATGTGTTGACTTTATCAGCCACACCTATCCCCCGAACTCTGCAGATGGCGTTAACCGGTGTGCGTGAGTTAAGTTTGATAGCGACACCACCGGTAGATCGCTTGGCTGTTCGCACATTTGTACTGCCTTTTGATCCTGTTGTCATTCGAGAGGCTATCTTGAGAGAGCGCTTTCGTGGTGGTCAATCATTTTATGTTTGTCCTAAGATTTCTGACATTAATACAATTTCGCAGAGACTCACTAAATTAGTTCCAGAGATTAAATACGCTATCGCCCATGGGCAAATGCGTCCTTCAGATTTGGAAAATGTAATGACAGCATTTTCTGATGGGAAATTTGATGTTTTAGTATCTACAAATATTATTGAGTCCGGTTTGGATATGCCCCAAGTTAACACAATCATTATCCATCGTGCTGATATGTTCGGGCTATCACAACTTTACCAATTGAGAGGTAGAGTTGGTCGAGGGAAATCCCGTGGTTATGCTTACCTAACTTTACCATCAAATCAAAAGCCAAGTAGAAATGCAAAAAAACGTCTTGATGTAATGCAAACTCTGGATAGCCTCGGTGCCGGTTTTTCTTTAGCCAGTCACGATATGGATATTCGTGGAGCGGGAAACCTTTTAGGTGAAGAGCAGTCAGGTCACATCCGAGAGGTCGGAGTGGAACTCTATCAACGACTCTTGGAAGAAGCAGTAGCTTCAGCGCGTAAGGGGGAGGCACCGGATATCGGTGATGCAACCAAGGATTGGTCGCCACAAATCAATACAGGTGCACCAGTTTTAATTCCAGAGACTTATGTTGCCGACCTTGGCGTCCGTTTATCACTTTATAGGCGAATTGGACTTTTGACAGAAGAACAAGAAATAGAAGGATTTGCTGTTGAGCTTATTGACCGTTTTGGTCCTTTGCCACCGGAGGTTGAGAATCTTCTTAATGTAGTTGCCATCAAGGAGCTGTGCCGAAAAGCAAATATAGAGAAAGTGGATGCAGGATCAAAAGGAGCCGTTGCCACTTTGCGTAACAATACATTCCCAAATCCTGCAGGACTTGTAGATTTAATTTCTAAGCAGGTCGGTAGCGTCAAGCTGAGACCTGATCACAAATTGGTCTTTATTCGTCAATGGGAGACACCAGGCGATCGTGTTCAAGGATTGCAGACAGTTCTTAAGGAGTTAGCGGAGATTGCTGCGTCTTCTGGGCCTGATATTGGCGAACTCAGGCCTCAACCTTAGGGAGTCGATCACGGTAGTGTTGGAAGGTGGCTTTAAAACGCTTGCGATCATCAGCTGTTTCAAAGGATATTTTCATTATTTTGCGAGGCCCTTCATCAGTATCTTCTACACCGGCTAGTTTTAGTGCATACGGGTTTTTACATGCCGCCTCTAGCACAAATTCGATTTGTTGTGGTTGCAACCAGGTTGAGAGCTTGAGTGTAAACCGTCCAGCCATAACCAAGACCCCTAGCTAATATTTACAAATTCTGTGATTTATAAAGATTATATCCTAAAGATTAGTTTATCAAAAATTAGAAAGTTATTTTAGATGATTTGAAGGAATTAATCCGTTCGTTAAATATAAAATTGTAGCTAGTATAAAATGATATTCAAATCAAGTCAGGATCTATTTACATAAGGCGGGGAGGTCAGATGCTGATTCATCTATACAAAATCATAATTTTTACATTTATTATTATTTGCCCTCTCATAACGCTGACTAATGTTGAAGCGGCAGATACAGTGCGATCTGTTCCGCAGTTAAGAATTGTGTCAGAAGCCAATGTAACTAATTCTCGTTCATTCATGATATTTTTTAATTATGATAGCTACAGTCTTCTGTCTCCTTCGAGAGATTTGCTTAGGCATATTTCCTTGTTATTAAAAGACAAGTTTAAAGCTACGGTGATTTTAACCGGCCATACAGACAGAGCAGGATCAGAATTTTATAACCTGGGACTTTCCCAACGGAGGGCTTTGGCAGTTAAGGCATTTCTCAAACAACTTGGTCTGCATGCTGATACAATACATGTTTATTGGCGCGGTGAGTATGAGCCACTGATACGAACTAATGATGGAGCTAATGAAATTAGGAATCGGAGAGTAGAGATAGTTCTTCAGAACTTTTAATACTCAATTCAGCCGTTGCTTTGCATCGCAGGTTGTTCAGAATCTTGGGCTGCAGCCATATCTATCATGCGAGTCAGAATTTCAGTCTCTTGTGCTCCTGCGATCGCTCTATTGTCATTAAATATAAAGCAAGGAACACCAGTAATTCCTAATCGATGCATGCGAGCATTCTCTGTATAGACTGCATTTAAATCATCATCATTATTTAGATAACTCAATGTTTCATTCTGCTCAAGGCCGAGTGTTTCGGCAATAGATAGTAGAACATCTGTATCTCCTATGTCTAAACCAAGCTCAAAATATGATTTAAAGAGAAGATCAAGGGCCGTACCTGAACGTCCTAGTGTCTGTGCCATACGCACAAGTCGGTGAGAGTTAGCTGAATTTGGTGTGCGTTGAATTTTATTTAGTTTGAAGTCAATACCTTCAGAAATCCCAGTGATAATGAGAGCTTCTGCAATTTTATCATACTGATCGACTCCACCGAATTTACTTTCCAGGTATTCCTGCCTATCTACACCCTGTGGTGCTAAATCAGGGTTTAATAAGAATGATCGGTAACGAATATCGGTATTTAAATTAGGGCGCATGGATAGAGCGTGGTCGAATCTGCGCTTTCCCACATAACACCATGGGCAGACTGTATCGAAGACAATATCTATGAACATATTGGGTGTGCGCTTTTAGTTTATGGCAAATGGTTTAGATAGTCGCGGATACGATTAGCATTTTTACCAAGATCGCTACCGCCTACGCGGCTTAGGGAGCGTACATCAATGCGTGATTGAGATGCGCCGTTGGGGGTTACGCGTATGACAATATCATCTATAAATCCGGACCAGAATGTTATGTCGACCGCTTCAATACGGCCTTCTTCAGGTACAGCAGCAACTAATCGCCAGTCCATTGAATACACTGCCTCCAGGGCTTGCCGAAAGGCCTGGTTTACAGGTAGGGGCAGATTGAGTGGTTTTATATCGGGATAACCCTCATTCTGCATTTTAGCGATAGTTGGGTTATAATCTGCTGAATTTTTAGCATTTGTTTCAATTCTTTCGGGCAAGACTGACACGAATTTAGGAGGGTTTGCCGTATCTGTGCTGATGTCATGAATGGGCGGTGAAGTAAATCCTAGGTATATGAAGTGAAGTACAGGGATCGCTACGGCACCTCCAAGCACAATAGATACGAACGGTATTCTAACATTCATATCATTCCAAGGTAGATTCCCTCTATTTAGGATTTCTTTGGTGCCCATAATTAGCGCAGTTGCCATGCTAATGATGGTAATGAAAAATGTGATTCCTATCAAAAATAGAGGTGAATCCCAGATACCTAGGATGCGGCCTAAAGCCAGAGTAGGAAATAAAAGGATAGATAAGAATCCAGCACTGAGCGCAATTAAAGATCGCTTAGACAGGTTTCTATATTCACTCAGTTGGGTCATATTAAATACTCCGATCACAATCTTTAGCGCATTGTATACTAAAACGCTGGCGCCCAAAACCACTGGTTATGGTGTGGCTGTTTAAAACTATATCTATTAAATGACGCTGATTATCATCTTTAGCGAATTTTGGAGATTCAGATGCCTAAACAATTATTTAGATACACCTTATCCCTTATAATTTCTGTTCACATTTATACGATGAATTCTGCGCTTGGGCAGCAAGTTGAACCTATCTGTGTGGAGGATACAAGAGCTTGTATGATTGCGACGGCCCAAACTTATCTGGATGCACTTGTCGCCCATGATGCGTCCGAAGTACCATTTGCTACTAATGCTAAAAGGACCGAGCAAGGCAATATAACTGCAGTGGGAGAAAAGGAACTACGTGAGAGCACAAAGTTACAGCCTGATATGACTGAGCATGCGAATACACGTTATTTCGTGGATGAAAAATCAAAGAATGTGATTGCATATACTCTATTACGCATACCCGGAACTAAAGCAAACCCTGACCGCTCCACCTATTTTGATGGAACTGATCCAGTCCCGAGCACAGTTCACTTAGCTGAAAGGTTTAAAGTAGTAAAAGGACTAATTACTGAAATAGAAGCAATATTTCGGATACAGAATGGAACAGAAAATGTTGTTTCTAACTGGCCAGATTAGTTTTTATTTAGTGTTAACGTTCACTCAATTTAAATGATCCGCTCCTTAATTTAGATCATATTAGTGTGTCCTACATTCAATGGCTTGGTCCATTAAGGCGTCTCATCGGCATATTTCGGTGGCAGCAACAATAATGTCCTCGACAGAGGGAATTACGGCCCTCTCAAGCTTAGAATTGAATGGCATTGGGACATCACGTGAACCTAATCGCATTACCGGTGCATCAAGCCAATCAAATGCTCGCTCGCTAATTTCCGCAGCAATCTCTGCGCCTAGACCACCGGTTCGCCAGGCTTCATGTACAACTATACATCGATTTGTTTTCTTGACGCTATTTAGAATGGTTTCATAATCCAATGGGCGAAGTGTTCGAGGATCTATCACTTCAAGAGATACTCCATTTTTGATGAGAGTATCTGATGCCTGCAAGGCCTTATCGACCATGCTCAGGGTAGCAATTATGGTAACATCTTGCCCTTCGCGTTTTACATCTGCCTTGCCTATAGGTATCTCATAAAGAACCTTGGGTACTTCCTGTTTTTGGCCAAGATAAAGCATTTTGTGTTCCAGGAAAATGCAGGGATTGTTATCACGAATGGCGGCAACCATAAGTCCTTTGGCGTCATATGGATTCGAAGGAGCTAACACGACTAGCCCAGGGATATGTGTAAACCAAGATTCAAGTGATTGTGAATGTTGTGCAGCAAGACGCACTCCACCGCCTTGTGGGCCTCTGAATACAGCTGGTATAGTTGCTTTTCCACCAAGCATAAACCTTAGCTTTGCCGCCTGATTAACGATCATATCCATCATGTGTGTCACAAAATCAAATATTTGAATTTCTGCTATCGGGCGATAGCCGGCTAAGGCTGCCCCAACTGCTGTGCCAGCTATAGCATTCTCGGAGATTGGCGTGTCTATGATACGCTTCGGTCCATACTTGTCACGCAAACCCCGAGTGACACCAAAAACGCCACCAATTTTTGCAATATCCTCTCCAATAACGAACACTTTTTCATCTTGCTTCATCTCCTGCGCAATAGCTTCATTAATTGCTTCTATGTAGGAGATTTTGCGTTCACCCGGGCTTGGTTCAGAAGTCTCAATCATACGGATAGGGCTGGTTGTCGCTACATTTAATTTTTCTATATCTGGATCTGGTGATTCGATTGCAAAATTTACTGATGAATTTATTTCAGCCTGAGCATTTTTTATCATATCTCGATAAGCTGTATCGGTGAGCATATTATTTTTTATTAAGGCTGATACACATCTTTCGATAGGATCATTTTCTTTGGCGCTTATTTCTTCTTTCTGAGTACGGTAACGTGGCCAACTTGGTCTCATATTGTGGTCGTCTAATCGGTAAGTTCTAGCTTCAATAAGTACTGGGCCGAGACCCGAGCGCGCATGATTAGCAGCATGAGATACACTTAAATACACATTGCTTACATCGTTACCATCTATAGTTTTATTGAGTACGCCATAGTTATTCGCGCGAGCTGCGATAGATTTACCTGCTGTGACTTCGGCAGCGGGCATCGACAAACCGTATTGATTATTCTCACAGAAAAATATTAAGGGTAGTTTCCAAAGTGCTGCTATATTCAAAGACTCATGAAATATTCCTTCATTGGCCGCACCATCTCCAAAAAATGATATCCCTATTTGATTTGTTTTTGCCATCTGGGCTTTTAAGGCCGCGCCTAGCCCAAGTCCCATCGAAGCACCGACAATTCCGTTTGCTCCTAGTATTTGCAGATCCAAATCTGCGATGTGCATAGAACCACCGAATCCACTGCAGTAACCATCAACTTTACCCATCAGTTCTGCCATCATTCGATCAGTTTTCGCACCCTTGGCAATACAATGCCCGTGCCCTCTATGATGGCTGAGAATAAAATCGTCTATTCGCAAGGCTTTGCAAGCGCCAGCAGCGATTGCTTCCTGCCCAATGGATGAATGGGCCGTACCTTTCAGAAGGCCTTCTTGATAGAGTGAATATACTCGCTCTTCGAAGGATCGGATAAGAATCATAGTTGCCAACATATCCCTCATATCGGAAGAGCTTGACTGTAACTGTGGAGCTTTGTTTTTAATGGTCATTTATAAAAGCCTACAAGTATTTGACTTACAATTGATTGACTAAACCAACTATGCTTTTCCAAAATGCATTATAAATATCCTTATGCTTACTAATACTAGAAGTACTCACGCGAGGAGTTCAAAATATGCACGATCCAGTTGGAGCCCAACCATTTGAAGTCTCGATACCAGAATCAGTCCTCGATGACCTAAAGGAGCGTTTAAAAAAAACGCGTTGGCCTTTAGAAGCAAATACATCACCTTGGACTTATGGAGCTAGTCTTTCCTATATGAAAGATATTTGTGCATATTGGTGCGATCACTACGATTGGCGCAAAGCTGAATCACTCATCAATAAATATCCTAACTACCTCGTTAATTTGAGAGGTAAAAACGTACACTTTATTATAGAGAAAGGTTCTGGAGAGAATCCACAACCTCTAATTATCACTCATGGTTGGCCTGGTTCTATAGTGGAATTTTTCGATATTATTGAGCCACTTGCCCACCCTGAAAAGTTTGGCGGCGACATAAAAGACGCTTTCACGGTCGTGCTGCCCCATTTACCTGGCTATGGATTTTCTCAGGCTCCTGATGCTCCAATGTTACCGCGCGATGTTGCACATTTATGGGATGAATTAATGGTCAATGTACTCGGATGCCAGAGTTATGTTGCTCAGGGTGGCGATTGGGGAGGAATAATTACTAGCTGGCTAGCTTTGGACCACCCAGAGAAATTGAAAGCGATACACCTGAATATATGCGGTTTCATTCCCGAGATATCAGAGGAGAACCCACTTAATGCGGAGGAGCAAGAATGGATGGACCGCTATAATAAACGCAGGGCAACTGAAATAGCCTATCATCAGATTCATGGAACTAAACCGCAAACACTGAGCTATGGTTTGCAGGATTCACCATCTGGATGTGCTGCCTGGATACTTGAAAAATTCCATGGTTGGACCGTACCTGGTGAGAATGTTAAGGACTTACCGTTTGATAAGGACCACTTACTGACAAATGTTATGTTATATTGGCTAAATGGTTCTAATGCCCCGACCTGGTTTTATTGCTCTATTCTGGATGGTAGTGGCCGCAGGCCACCAAGCGGGGAAAAAGTTCAAGTACCTACGGGATTTCTGCTTTTTCCTAAAGACATTGCGACTCCGCCACCAAATGCCTGGCTTGCGCGGAGCTATGCAAATATTGTTCAGCGAAATGATTCGCCTGACGGAGGCCATTTTGCAGCATTTGAAAAAGGCGAACTATTTGCAAACGACATCCGTGATTTCTTCCGTGCATATCGATAACTATAAGACAAAAACGGGTTTCTGGTTATTCTTATGATGTGAAGCATTTATGGATTAAAAACAACTTTTTAGATTTAGATATTTTTAGTGATTACAATAATTCTTTTGTATTCCACTGATAATAAATTTCACGTAGATCGGATTTATATAATCTCGCAAAAGCGTGGTTTTCACGAAAGGCACTTGAGTGAAGTTTTTTGAAGGGCTCCCAATCGAAGTTAAGGGGCTCAGTTTTGTTAGTCTTTTTGTGGCAGTAGGATTCGGTGTTCAGGCTCCGGCGCTACCATTAATAGCGAATGAATTAGGTGCGGGAAATACCGCTGTCGGAGCAATGATTTCAATTTTTGCTCTAATGCGGCTTTTTGTCTCTGTCCCTATTGGACGCTTGGGAAATACCTTTGGTGAGCGCAAAATGATGCTCTTAGGTATTCTACTATTAGCAGTGACCAGCATTCTTGCTGGACTCGTTCAAGCAGCATGGGAACTTATCGTATTTCGTGGCCTGAGTGGTATTGGCTCTGCCATGTACACTGTTGCTGCAATGAGTGTTCTTTTACGTGTCGCACCCGCAGATTCCCGTGGGAGAGCGGTAAGTCTCTTCATGGGAGCATTCAACGTTGGTCTCGTTGCCGGTCCGGCTTTAGGAGGGCTTCTTTCCACCTTTCTTGCCCCACGCACACTTTTTTTTGTTTATGGCGGAATAATGGTGATAAGTGGTGCCATAGCTTGGCGCGTACTTTTGCATAGCACAGATGGAGCACTAGCGAACAAACAAACAAAGACTGATCCTATCGGGTTACATGAAGCACTGAGATCCAGCGTTTTCCGCGCCTCTGTGATGACCAATTTTAGCTTAGGCTGGATTTCTTATGGTATGCGAGCATCCTTAATGCCTTTGTTCCTCTTGAATGTACTTAATGAAGGACCCGAGTGGATTGGAATTAGCTTAGCTATTGGGTCACTTGCCCAAGTGGTTGTGTTGCCTGCATCCGGAAAGTTCACTGACAAAGAAGGGCGCCGTGTTCCAATGATTATAGGCAACTTGATGCTTGTTGTCAGTTTGATATCTCTTGTGGTGTGGCCGAGTTTACTTAGCTATATAATTTGTCTCGTCGGTCTTGGTGTGGCTACGGCCTTTTGTTCGACATCATCCTCTGCTGCTATCGGTGATGTTACTCGTGGACGAGGAGGCACGGTGATAGCCGTGTACCAAATGGGTGCTGATCTTGGTATGGTTGTCGGGCCTTTGATTGCCGGAGTCATAGCGGACTCACATTCATTTTCAGCTGGAATCAGTACCAGCGCTATAATAGGCCTCCTAGCCTTTATACTAGCACTGCAAATGTCGGGGCGACGCGCGGAAGAGTAATCAGGTTTGCTTGGTAATGTGTTTTACGCCATCTACCAAAGCCCAGTCCAAGGCAGCGTTACACCAGATTTGGCGGTTAGGCTTTATTTGTGAGCGTTGGTTTAGAGAACCTGCCCGCAGTATGTATTGTATCGGATCAGTATTGACGCTAGCAGAGTAAATGCGGGTCGCGCAATTCGAACAAAAACCGTGGGCTCTGTGACGCCCACTATCGGCTGTTGTCTTTATATATTTAGATGGAGATCCGTTGATTATTTCAAATGTACCCTCTGCGGCGGGAATGCTAAAAGTGAATGCTGCCCCGGCGGTTATTTGGCAATCGTTGCAGTGGCAAATAAGAGCTAGTTTAGGGTCAACTTTTGCCCTAAAAGTAATTTGACCACAGTGGCAACTCCCGTCTACGTCCATAAGTACACCTGTCCGATTTAATCTGGTTTACTTTGAATGACTTTGTGTGGTTTCACACGCCAGTTTTTCAGGAGCAATTTCGCCCGTACGATTTCGTTGCGAGTCATCAATTTCCTAACATCAGATTTATTAGAAATTGCATCCTCATGGCCTTGATTGGCAGCCAGTCCCCACCATTTATAGGCTTGAATATTATTCTTTTCTACACCTTCACCCAGACGATACATTAAACCCAGAACAAATTGTGCGCTGGCAAAGCCCTGATCAGCAGCATTTCGATACCAACTAATAGCCTTTTCCAAGTTTTCATCAACACCGTCTCCATAATAATGAATATTGCCCAGGTTAAATTGGGCACGGGTATGTCCTTGGTCTGCTGCTTTACGCCACCATTTTCTGCCCTCATTTTGGTTAGTGCGAACACCCTCGCCAAAATAATACATTTTTCCAAGATTATACTGGGCTCTAGGAAATTCTTGTTTAGCTAGAGATTGCCATAATTCCATGGCCTTAAGATAATCACCTTCATTGTAAGCTATGTCGGCCCGCTCAAATATGCCGGCTATAGCAGCACCCTGCGAACTCATAACAATGAAGAACACAATCATTCCATAATTGAGTGCGCGAGCTAAAGAAAGCATAATTACCTCTGGGCTAAGGAGCATGTTATAAGAAGTGTTAGTCTAATATGTGTCTAGTCAGTTATCTGATCCATAGTGGAACTTCATTTCAGAAATAATCATTTATCACAATAGCATACATAGCAGGAAGAGACTGGTTATGTACTAAATCATGTTATATTCTCCAGCTAATTATTAAATCTACAATCTCTCACTCAAATTGTTTAAATATATGCTGTCGGAGTTGTTTTGATGCTCGCGTTCTATCATGAAATTTAAGAATCCAGCGAAGGTGCGGTCTATACCTGGACCAGCCCTATTTTTTAGTTTCGCAATTGCTGTTGCCATATTGATTGGGCCTACTTCTTTAATTGCCCAATCTACTGCGGATACTGTGCGTGCGACTTTCGGTGATTTAAACAGACTTTCAGCCCAGTTTCAGAATTTACCGACGGCTGCTCATTTAAACCTCACAAATCTCGTACCGCAGATATTATCGCAATCTGAACGCGCCCAAGCAATTAGGCCCGGCATCTTAAGGAGCGGCACTCTATCCCTCAACGTGCAAGGTATCACAGCCTTCCTTAAAGAAAGTGGTATGAGACTGTCGGCAGAATCAGGAGAGATCGTCGGGCAGCCAATGGCGTACCCACTATCTCTTTTTGATGATGTGAATGTTTTTATCGTTCAGACTAATAAATATGTTGATAATTTGGGTAACACGATTTCCTCAGGACTTATCACTAGTTCTGGAGGAGGTAGGGCTCAGTTCGTTATAAATGACTACAATATGACCGCGGATATTAGCGTAGGTGGTCGGAAGTTTCATATAAGTCCTATTAGTAATGGTCTCCATAAAATCGTTGAGTACGACGGGACTGAGATTCCACTTAGTGAGAATGATGGTATCCGATTGGAAGAGGATTCTAATGATCCAGCGATAAGAGAAAGGAATCTATATCCTGGCATTATTGAGGATGAGGACTCTCTTGAGCCTCAAAGGAATAATCCGCCAGCTCCAAAAATAATTAAAGAAAGTGCGTTAAGTGTCCCAGCCGCAGAAGGTGATGACCCAGTCACGATTACCATCCTTGGTATATACACACCTGCAATCAAGGTGCTTAACCCAAATATAGAGAATGACTTCGTACTTGCTGCCGCTGGCATGAATACAGACTTTGAAAATTCTAATGTTAATGTGCGTGTCAGCCTCGTAGGAACACGGCAAGTAGAGTACGTCGAGGATAAACCCAAGGGAAGCAGCAAGATTCAAGACGATTTTAGTAACAGGATTGGAGACTTTGGTCGCACAGCTAGTGAGCAATCATTACTTGGGGCAGATCTTAGCGTCTTAGTGGCTGATTGCACTGATGTTGGAGGATTAGGAACCTTAAATAGTATCAATGCTAATGCGTCGGACGCAGATCTTAAAAATAAGGCAAATAGAACGGCTTCACTTGTCTGCAGTGGTTGGAACGGTTCGGTTTCCGCCGTAGTTTTTGCTCATGAGCTTGGCCATAACATGGGCGCTGCACACGATCGCTATGTTGTGTCCGGAGCAAAAGAGGGGCCCGAAGCATATAATTTTGGATACATAAACCTTCCATCAAAATTCAGAACTATAATGGCGTATGCTAATCAATGCACTGATACCAGCACCACTTGCCCGCGGATTCCTTATTTCAGTAATCCGAACGTCAATTATGAGGGAGAACCTGTAGGCGTTGCCTATAATGATCCAGCCGCGGCTGACGTTTCAAAAATGCTTGATGAAAATGCTGCAAAGATTGCCAGATTTAGATCGCTCCTGCACACACCATCAGAAATTGCAAATACGTATCTCGGAGTTGAAGTAGAAGGTTCTGGAACTATAACACATTCTAGATCAGACGATTATTCTTGCACCGATTCATGCATGACAAAAGTTTTTCCTAGTTCGTTTGATGTTATTGCTACTCCTAATCCTGGTTGGCGGTTCTCGGGCTGGAGCGGGGCTTGCTCCGGCACGTCATCTAAATGCACGGTGTCAGCTCTATTAGCTACTAATGTCGTTGCAAAATTCGAATTGGGTTCTATTGCTCTTGAGAAAAGCGGCAAGGAATGTTGCGACGAGCGTACTACTGAAATTGTTGCTTCTCCCAATGGATCAGTATGGTTTGCAGATTGGGGAGAGAATAAAATAGGACGCTTTGCTGATAAAAAATTCACTTTTTGGGATGTGCCGACATCCGGTGGGATTACAAGCAATACGCGCCTAGCTGTGGGATCTGATAATGCAATTTGGTTTACTGAGCCCGACACTAACAAAATTGGTCGCATCGATAATACTGGTTCTATAACCGAATACCCTTTGCCAGATGATAATAGTGGCCCTCGAGACCTTACTTTGGGGCCAGATGGAGCAATGTGGTTCACGGAGATTGAGACACATAAAATTGGCCGCATCACAGTGGACGGCACAATAACCGAGTTGCCGCTGGTGGGCGCTTTTTACCCTCAGGCCATAGCCTATGGGAATGATGGTAATTTTTGGGTATCGACACTTACCAATGATGTTTTGCGAGTCCAAACTGCGCCCAACGGCGAGGGTGAAGCTGTCTATGATAAATTTTCGGTCCCTGAGACCTCTTCTAACCTCGTTGATATGACTCCAGGTCCCGACGGTGCAATTTGGTTTGCTGCAGGGAATTCTAAAACAATTGGTAAAATTACGCCCGACGGAACCTTCACTGACTATGAGTCGCCTAATATATCTCCAAGAGTAATAACGTCCGGTCCGGATGGGAATCTTTGGTTTTCGGGGTCTGGTGCTTCTGCAATAGGGCGTATTACAACTGACGGTGTCATCTCTGAGTTTGCAACGGACTTTCCAAATCCCTGGGGTATTGCTCAAGGTTATGGTGGTTCGATGTGGTTAGTTGATTATTTCGAAGGCCCAGGGAAAGTCGTTGTGAGCCCACAAGATGTGCGGGTAGGTAGCTTATATCCTTCCAGCCGCGCGGATACGCAATCCTTTTTGAGATTTTATAATAACGATATAGCAGCAGGAAGTGTGAGCATTTCTGTGTCAGACCCTCAAAATGGCCAGCTATTAGGTCAGTGGAATAGTCCTAGCATTTCTCCAGGGACCGGGCCTCAGTTCAGTATTGAGAGCATTGAGTCTTCGATACTTAATGCGCAACTAGAAGCGAGTAGCACATTAACAGCTACCATACGAAGTACGTTTGCCGGTTCATTTCAACACGTTCTTTGGAGCAAACAAAGTGGCGCTTTAACTAACTTGAGTACATGTATTCCATCAGAAGCTCATGGGGCTAGACGGCTAGCAAATGTGCACTCTACGCTGCTTGACGATCAATATCCTAGCAGTGTGGTTGTCAGTAACACAGGCTTTATTGCTGCGTCAGTCGATCTTGGAATTTACAATGCTGCTAGCGGCATAAAGATTGGTACATATACGACTAAAGTTATTCCATCCAACGGAATGAAAATTCTGAAGGTAACAGATATCGAGAATTCTGCTCAGTTGCCTCCGCCCGTTGATTCAAGTGATTTTCACTATGTCATCAAAATAGAAAGTCCGTTTACTGGATTTCTGCAGCACGTGGTTTCAAATACTAGGTCTGGGGTGATCACGGATATGACAACCACCTGTCGTTTGAACAGTGGAGCTCGTTTCAGCACGCCTCTATCTAATATGTCTCTAACGGACTATGCCTTACCCGCAGGACCAGAGGTGAGTGTAGGTGCGTTTGCTGAGGGTCTGGATGGATCTATGTGGTACACGAAAAGTAGTACAGCCAATCGCGTCGGACGGATCTCGAACGATGGGCAAATTCTAGCAGAATACTTCATTCCCACTTTTGTTTCTGCGCCTAGAGATATTGCGGTAGGTCCTGATGGTAACATGTGGTTTACAGAAGGCGGTAAAAACAAAATAGGTTTTATCAATGCCACTAACGGGGCAATTCAAGAGTTCGTTCTACCTACTGCTGGTAGCGGCCCTACCGGAATTGCTAAAGGTCCCGATGATGCCATGTGGTTTGCCTTACTTGCTGCTAATAAAATCGGGCGAATAACAAAAGAAGGTACGATTACTGAATACTCACCATCTACTGGTAGTTTGAGCGAGCCGTACGGTGTCGCATCAGATGGCTCTGGAGCATTATGGTTCACTCAGAGATCAGGCAACAAAATTGGACGTATTCAGGTTTCTACTGGGGTTATCACAGAATTTCCACTGCCAAAACAAAATAGCAGTCCTGAAGTGATTAGGCTTGGACCCGATGGTGCTATGTGGTTCACCCTGCGGAACGGTAGAAAGATTGGTAGAATTTCTTCGGCCGGTGAAATTTCAGAGTTTTCTATAAATAAAATTTATCCTAAAACTCTAGCAGTAGGTCCTGATAATGCGCTTTGGTTTACAGGGGATTATTATGAAGGCGGCGTCCCAAAAGAAAAAATGGGGCGCTTAACTGTAGAAGGGGACCTATCTGTTTATGATGTTAATGAGGGTGTTTCAGCTCTTGGAAGCTCTTCGACCAATAAGACGCTCTGGTTAGGCTATGATAAAGGAGCGGAAGTTGCTCGATTTGTTCCCATGCTCGAAGGACTGAATAGCGGTTTTTTATTTTCGACTGCTCCCCCAGACCTGAGAGGTTCACGTTCATTTTTGCGCTTCGATAACACCAGTAACACTGCAGGGACAGTAACTGTGAATTTAGCAGCTTCTGAAACTGGGCAAATTATTGGTTCATGGACAAGCGCGAATATTCCATCAGGCGCAACGCTTCAGACATCAATTGAAGAGATGGAGGCGGGTATTAATCCGAGCTTAGTATCTGGCTATTACTCAGCACAAGTTCAGGCGTCGTTTAAAGGTGACCTTCAACATGTCTTGTGGCGAAGTACAGATGGTTCGTTAACGAATTTAAGCACATGCTTGTCGGGTGTCGCGAGTAATCGCATGCGTCTTATTGGCGTGCATTCATCGCTTCTTGAGTCAAATTATCCAAGTTCTGTTAGGGTCAATAACCTTGGAGGTAGCCCAACTACAGTTACTTTAGGGATTTATAACGCCCTAGATAATTCGAAATTAGGCAGTTATGTAACCAACTCCATATCAGCAGGTGGTGAAGCTATAATACCTATCAGCAACATTGAGGTCGCGTCAGGAATCTCTCCTACTAGTCCCTCAAATGCATTTGCAGATATATATCACTACATAATTAGGGCTGAGACACCATTTCAAGGATTCATGCAGCACTTGTTATTAAACGTAGCATCGAATGTGATTACTGATTTAACGAGCTCATGTTCATTAAATTGATATGGATATTTAGATGGAGTTGACACTGGATATGCATTGTCGTCGGTGTGGCGGAAGGGGTGGGATTCGAACCCACGAGGAGCTATTAACCCCTGCCGGTTTTCAAGACCGGTGCCTTCAACCTCTCGGCCACCCTTCCGTATTATGAGGCTTATAGCAAAAGTTTATACATAAAATGAAATACTGTTTGATATCAGGCTCTAAAGCTGTTGCGAATTTATTGCTCTAATTAGCAGTGTTGGGTATGAAACAAGGCTTTCAATTAAACATCCGCATAATTATCTTATTTATTATCGGCACATTCTCCACAGGTGCGCAAGGCTTTGCGTCTGAAAATCAACGTGACTTTTCAGCCTGGCTTGCAGGGGTAAAACATGAAGCTGCTGAGCGTGGGATCTCGGCAGTGACAATAGAGCAATCTTTAACAAATCTTGAGTTGCTTCCAAAGGTTGTTAAATTGGATCAACGGCAGCCCGAATATAGCCAAGTATTTTCTTATTATCTTAGCCGGGCGGTGACAGCCGAACGTATCAAAGACGGTCAAAATATGATGCGCCGTTATTCAAAACTATTGGCTCAGCTCGAACGCCAGTATGGCGTCCCAAGTCGGTTCTTAGTAGCTTTATGGGGACTTGAAACTAACTACGGGCGGCTTAAAGGTAATTTTTCGGTCATCAGTTCTTTAGCGTCTTTGTCTTTTGAAGGCCGCAGAGAATCATTATTCCGGCGAGAACTATTCGATGCACTTGCGATACTGGATCGTGGTGACATTAAGTTCAATTCAATGAAGGGCTCGTGGGCTGGTGCAATGGGGCATATGCAGTTTATGCCATCTACTTACCTTGATTATGCGGTTGATCAAGACGGTGACGGACGGATAGATTTATTCAATAGTGTACCCGACGCATTGGGTTCTGCAGGAAACTACCTTCGCGAAATTGGTTGGAAAATTGGCTACAATTGGGGACGCGAAGTTCGATTGCCGAGAGACTTCGACATTGATCTTGCGAGCGTTAGTGCATCCGCTAAAGAAAATAAGATGGCACTGCGAGAATGGGCAAATCTAGGAGTTATGCGTGCTGATGGCGTCGTTTTACCTCATTCTGACATTACCGCAGCGCTAGTGCTTCCAGAGGGTTCTGAAGGGGCTGCATTTCTCGTTTACGATAATTATAATGTCATATTAGATTGGAACTATTCTGTATTCTACGCTTTGTCCATTGGTCATCTAGCTGATCGGCTTATAGGTCTAAGTGACCTTGTAGCACAGCCCCGTAACGAGCAGCCTCTCTCTCGACCGGAAATAATAGGTTTACAGAGTAATCTGATTAATCTGGGTTACCTTGAGGGCAAGGCAGACGGAATTTTGGGAAGCAAGACGCGGAAAGCTATAAAGAAATTTCAGCGCTCCAATAGCCTGATAGCAGATGGCTACGCTGATCGCGCAATTATTTTGGCCGTGACAAAAAGTCTTCAAAAGTAGAAATAAAAGAACCTTGATTTGTTAACTTCTCAACCTTGTCAGAAGGCTAGGTTTTGATTAATATCCAAGATCTTGTGGGCTGTTCTCTTTTCGGTACTAAGTGATGATCTATTCCGCGCGGGCAATCACTAATCTCGCCGTCGTACTATGTTCCATATTGGGACTGGTAGCTTGTTCCTCAGCACCTGAACCTGTCTTTGTCCGTCAATTCCCTGCGCCAGGTATAAATGATTATAGTTTACCTCCTGGCGTGACGTACAAGGTAGGTAAGCCTTATCAGATTTCGAACGTTTGGTATTACCCAGCAGAGGATTACAAGTATAGCGAGGAAGGCATCGCCTCTTGGTACGGTCCCAATTTTCACGGTAAGCCTACCGCCAACGGTGAAGTCTATGACATGCATGCCTTGACAGCAGCACATCCGACTCTTCCGATACCAAGTATTGTGAGAGTTACTAATTTAGAAAATGGACGAGTTATTAAGCTGCGCATTAATGATCGTGGGCCTTTTAAAAATAATCGTATTATTGATGTTTCTCGCCGTGGCGCACAGGTTCTTGGATTTTATACGGCAGGGATTACACGTGTACGTGTAGAAATTGATGCTGCAGCCAGCCTTGATATTAAAAACTTTATACTTAGCGGTAATCCTGGAGAGATGCCTAACATTGAGTCCTCTCCTCGTCAGGCGGTTATTTCTGACAATCTCCCGCCGCCAAAAAATATGAATAGACCCCAAAAAGAATCCAATTTTTCTTCGAATCAAATACCAATCGAACCTAAACCTGTCTCTGAAATGCCTTCAGAGGTAGCTACAAATATTAATAGTGTAGGAAATTTGTTCATACAGGCTGGTTCATTTTCCGAAGAATCAAATGCTCAGCGCTTAGCACAACTGTTGAGCGATATTTCTGAAGCAGTCGTCTCGCCCATAGTAGTCGAAGGAGTTCAGTACTTTCGCGTGCGCTTGGGTCCGTTTAGCAATCAAACTTCGGCAGAAGATCTATTATCTCAGGTCAAATCCTATGGTTATGATGCTCAAGTTGTCCGTGATTAAATTGTAGCGTCCATACACCAATCAGCCTAAGTGTTGGGTTAATAAATTATGAGTGTAAGATGATGCGACTGTTCAGGTTTATTATATTTTTGTATTTGCCATTTTCCATATGCGCACATGCAGTAGAAATTGATATCAATGCACGTGAATATATCCTCGTAGACTTTCTCACTGAACATGTTCTGGCTGCAAAGAACGAAAACCAACGCATGCCTCCATCATCAATGAGTAAGTTAATGACTACCTATATGGTATTCGATGCTCTAAAATCGGGTCGCCTTTCTTTGGATGATGAACTAGAGGTAAGCGTTAACGCATGGCGTCGTGGTGGTGCTGCCAGTGGGGGTTCAACCATGTTTCTTGAACCTGGTTCCTCAGTGAAAGTTGAAGACCTATTGCGTGGTGTTATAATTCAATCGGGCAACGATGCTTGTATAGTATTTGCTGAAGGACTTTCTGGAACAGAAGGTAGCTTTGCAGAGGCAATGAACGCTAAAAGCAAAATGATTGGTTTAACTAACAGCAATTTCACGAATTCAACTGGTTTGCCTGATCCCCAGCATTATATGACGGCTCATGATTTAGCTATACTCTCTAAACGCTTAATCCTTGATTTCCCTGAATTTTACGAGCTCTATAGTGAGACTTCTTTTACGTATAACGGCATCACCCAAGGAAATCGCAATCCTTTATTGTATCGAGTTGGAAGCGGGGCTGATGGGTTAAAAACGGGCTACACCTCAAATGCTGGTTACGGTCTTACTGCAACATCTATAAGAAATGGCAGGAGACTCATTATGGTGGCGAATGGTATGGATAATATTAGAGTGAGAGATCAGGATTCTATCAAAATATTAGACTGGGGCTTTCGCGAGTCTTTAAATAAGACACTATTTAATGCGGGTGACATAGTGACAAATATTGAAATGTGGTTGGGTGAATCCACTACTGTTCCTGTAGCTGTTCAAGAAGATGTCATTATCACTATTCCGAGGAGTCTTGTTCAGAATCTTGATGTTAAAGTAGTTTACGATGGTCCCATCCCAGCCCCGATAACTAAAGGCGAGGCGATAGCAACCTTAGAAGTTAGATTTGGTAAAGATGATCTCTTAACATTGCCACTACATTCTACGACTAAAGCTGATCGTTTGGGGTTTTTTGGACGTCTTTTGGCAGCAGCTACATACTTCATTTTTGGTCCGCCATTGTCTGTGGCTGAACAGTTGAATTAATGGAGCTTATGGACACGGCCTCTTCTGGTTTGTTTATTACTCTGGAAGGTGGAGAGGGGTGTGGCAAATCTACTCAAGCAAGCCTGCTAGGGGAAGCACTCACCAATTTAAACATGAAGGTGGTGGTTACCCGTGAACCTGGAGGTGCTCCAGGAGCGGAAATCATTCGTAAGCTGTTAGTGGAAGGGGAACTAGACCGATGGGATGGTTTAACCGAAACTTTACTGCATACAGCCGCACGTAGAAACCATCTGGTAAATACCGTGTGGCCTGCCATGTCTTTGGGGACAGTTGTGATTTGCGACCGTTTTTTTGATTCTACACTGGCCTATCAGGGTTATGGGCATGGAATTGATTTGGACAAGATAAGAGCCATACACAGCGCGTCGATTGGTAATTTTGCTCCTGCACTAACTTTCATTTTTGATATGCCAGTTGAGACAGCATTTCAAAGGATCAACAGCCGTGCCGGTACTGAATTGCGATATGAAAATATGAATCTAGAGTTTCATGAGCGAGTACGACAAGGATTTCTAGATACTGCTAGCTCAAAGCCCAATAGGTATAAGGTTATAAATGCATCGCGCGAAGCTTCGGCCATTCATCTTGATGTGTTATCAATAGTTCTTGGAATACTAAAAAATCAGGAGAGGGGCTATGAGTGATACTCATTCCCCAGATTTTGTTGAATCGAAAGCAAACCCCTATTTCATAGGACATGAAATAGTTGAGAATATATTTCTTGAATCATGGAATGGTGGGAGAGTAGCCCATTCATGGTTAATCTGCGGACAACGCGGTATTGGAAAGTCCTTGCTTGCTTACCGGTTAGCACGATTTGCACTGAATCATAAATCAAGCTCACACAGTGAAGATTTATTCGAAGAGTTGCCT
>PASS01000068.1 GCA_002712165.1 Fidelibacterota bacterium | reverse complement strand
GCAACATTGATTGACCCTGATACAGTTTACTTCTCTGCTGACACTAAAATTGGACGTGATGTAGAAATTGGACCCTTCACTGTGTTCGGCCCAGGTGTGTCCATTGATGATAATGTCCACATCAAAGGATTTTGTCATTTTGAAGGCGCCCATGTATCCGCAGATGCTATTGTAGGTCCTTATGGACGCTTGCGTCCTGGTGCAATGATTGGGCCAGGAGCGCACATCGGTAATTTTGTCGAAGTAAAAAATGCCAAAGTAGAAAAAGGTGCGAAAATTAATCACTTATCTTACGTGGGTGATGCACGTATTGGTGCGAAGGCTAATGTCGGAGCAGGTACAATTACCGCAAATTACGATGGCTTCAGAAAACACCGCACTGATATTGGTGAGGGCGTTTCTATTGGCTCTAATACCGTTCTGGTAGCGCCAATTACAGTTGGGCCGGGAGCGATTCTTGGGGCAGGTGCAGTGGTCCACAAGGATGTTCCAGCTGAGGCTCTGGCTATCAATTCATCGCGCCAAGAGAATCATAAGGGCCGTGCTGCCAAGTACCGTAAAATTAAACAAGATGAAAAATCAAAACTGGAAACCAGAAATGCGGTGAATTCTAAAAAGAAAAAGAAGAAATAAGTATGTGCGGGATCGTAGGTGTTATAGGGCGAGATAACGTTGCCGATTGTCTTCTTGAGGGGCTACGCCGTCTTGAGTATAGAGGCTATGATTCAGCTGGGATCGCAACCCTTATAGACGGTGGTATCGACCGGAGGCGCTCACCCGGTAAAATCACCAATCTTACTCGTCGAGTGCTATCAGAGCCACTCGCAGGCACGCTTGGAATCGGCCATACCCGCTGGGCTACCCACGGAGTACCGAGCGAAGGAAATGCTCACCCCCATTCAGATGGACGTGTCGCGGTGGTACACAATGGTATTATCGAAAACTTTCAAGAGTTACGAGAGGATCTAGAAGGTAAGAACCATAAATTCGATAGTGATACAGATACCGAAGTTGTAGTCCATTTGATTCACCAGTATTTGAATAGCGGTGAATCACCTGAAGGCTCTGTCCAAACTGCGTTGTCGCGTTTACAGGGGGCATTCTCTCTAGCGATTCTAATCGCCGACGTGCCAGATAAATTGTTTGGCGCGCGTAGGGGTAGTCCTTTGGTGATTGGCTATGGCAGCGGCGAGATGTATTTGAGCTCTGATGCGATGGCGCTTGCACCGATGACCCGACGCATTACTTACTTGGAAGAGGGTGACTGGGTGATCGTCACTCGTGACGGAGCTGAGGTTCACGATGCTACTGGCAGACGTGCAGACCGTATAATTACGCAGACTGAATCGTCAGGTGCGCTTATCGGTAAGGACGATTACCCTCATTACATGCTCAAAGAAATTTATGAGCAGCCACAGGTCTTGGGTGATACGCTGCGTGCATTATTCAATCCTGCTCAACGCTCAATTACCCTTCCGCCGATGCCTTTTCCATTAAAAGATGTGGATCGCATTACCACTGTTGCTTGTGGAACGGCTTATTACGCCGGCTTGGTTGCAAAGTACTGGATTGAAATGCTGGCTAAAGTGCCGGTTGATGCAGATATTGGTTCAGAATTTCGCTACCGTACGCCGCCATTAGAATCTGGCGGCCTAGGTTTATTTATATCCCAGTCTGGTGAAACTGCTGATACGCTAGCGCCGCTAAGATACTGTCGGGAACAAGGTCAGCACATTCTCTCGGTCGTCAACGTACTCGAAAGTGCTGTCGCGAGAGAGTCTGATACTGTTTTGCCCACACTAGCTGGCCCTGAAATAGGGGTCGCTTCTACTAAAGCTTTCACCACTCAGCTTATGGCGCTTGCTTGTTTTGCCATTAACCTCGCAAAAGTACGCGGGGCGATTGGCGCGGATATAGAGGCGCGCTTATCAACTGCCCTGGTGGAGGTGCCCGCTCGTGTATCCGATATGCTTCATATGGATGCGGCCATTCGCGATATAGCCGGTGATGTCGCAATGGCGCGCGATGTTCTCTACCTTGGGCGTGGGTTGCTATACCCAATTGCGATGGAGGGAGCTCTAAAATTGAAAGAGGTCTCTTACATTCACGCGGAAGGCTATGCTGCGGGTGAAATGAAACACGGACCAATAGCGCTGATCGATGAAAATGTGCCAGTTGTGGTCATTGCACCTTCCGATAATTTATTTGAAAAAAGCCTGTCCAATATGGAGCAGGTGGTCGCACGTGGTGGGCGTGTGATTTTAATCAGCGATGAGACAGGCATCAAGCGTGCAGGTAAAAACGCTGTTCATGCCATTTGTATGCCTAAGCTCGATCCATTTGTAATGCCGATTATTGCAGCCGTACCAGTGCAACTTCTGGCCTATCATACAGCCGTTCTGAAAGGAACCGACGTGGATCAGCCACGTAATCTTGCTAAAAGTGTTACGGTGGAATAGTTTCGTTTGCCGAATTAATCCCTAGGCAATTTAAATAAATCTTCTGCTTTGCACCCAAGAGTTTTAGAGATTTTTTAAAGCAAGAACGGTGGAGGGTACATATATACCATTCTCAATTGAATTGATGATTTTTCTTGAAATCTCAGCACTTAGATTCTGAATAAAAGAGGTATAAAAACTAAGAACGATAAAGAGTGGACAAATAATTTAGTACACTCAGTCTTGAAAAGATATTCTGAGCGAAAAGAGAAATTAGTATTCAGAGAAAGAGAATATTCGTTAGTCAGAGGAAGAATAATATTTATTCACTGTAGTGAACAAAACCGATACAGCTAAGTAATGTTGACAGTATCAAGCCTTAGGGAATCCTATGCAGAAAACTAAAGTTAACTTAATTTACTGGGGGTTGATTTTATTTGTTTCTATTTCTTTGATCCCTTGGGTGTTGAGTTCCGCTTTAGCTTCTTTAGCTATTCAAATTCTAGTAATTTATGGAAGCATTATTGTTGCATTTTTAGGAGGAAGTATCTGGGGGTGGGATGAACATTTATCGAATTCTGTGAATCTTTTGTATGCGATTGGTTTTTCTCTTCTAGGCTTGGGCGTGGCAGTTATTTCTTTTGTAAATCTTTCGATTAGTCTCGTTTTACTGATAGTTTCATTACAAGCATTTCTTGCTGTTGAGAAAAGACGAAGCCAATACTTTCAAGCTAATATTAAATACGCCAAAGCGAGAGAGTTAATTACAACCTTGGTTACGATCTGTTGCATCACATCATTGGTATTTATTCATAACCCATACATTTAAAATATATGCCCAAGTACGATTATGATCTTATTACTATAGGCGCAGGGTCTGGCGGTGTGCGTGCCTCGCGTTTGTCGGCTTCATATGGGGCTAAAGTCGCATTGATCGAGGAAAGTCGCTACGGTGGTACCTGTGTCATGCGCGGTTGTGTGCCTAAGAAGCTGTTAGTCTATGGCGCGCATTTCGCCCAGCATTTTGAAGATGCGCTAGGTTTTGGCTGGTTAGTCGATGGAGCGCGTCACAATTGGAGCGCATTAATTGCAGCCAAAAATAAAGAACTAGACCGCCTCGAAAAAGTGTATCAGCAAATGCTACTCGATGTGGGTGTGGATCTTATTAATGGCCGTGGAGTGATAGTATCGCCGCATACCGTTGAAGTGAATGATAAACGTCTAACAGCCAAGAAAATTCTTGTCGCTGTTGGTGGTTGGCCCGTTATTCCAGATGTACCCGGCCGTGAGCACATTATCACTTCCAATGAAGCGCTGGATTTATCTGAGAGACCTCAGAGCATACTGATTGTTGGCGGTGGTTTTATTGCAGTGGAATTTGCTGGAATATTTAATGCATTAGGTAGTGAAGTGCATGAAGTAATCCGAGCAGATCAAATTTTGCGCGGCTTCGATGACGACGTGCGCAATTTTCTTGCGAAGGAAATGGAAAAGAAAGGAATCTCTATTCACCGCAATCGTATTGTTCGATCAATTAAAAAAACCAATGGTAGATACTCGGTGCTATTCGATCACGGAGACCAATTGGTGGTGGATTGCGTCATGTATGCAACAGGCCGCAGTCCAAACACGGATGGGCTGGGTCTTAAAGAATTGGGTGTTGCTCTCACAAATAAAAATGCTGTGGCGGTAGACTGTGATAACCGTACAAATATTGAAAGTATATTTGCCGTTGGTGATGTTACCGATCGGGTTAATCTTACGCCTGTTGCAATTAATGAAGGACGAGCATTTGCTGAAAGCTTTTTCAATAAAAACCCCACAGTACTAGATTATGATAATATTCCCTCGGCTGTTTTTAGCCAGCCTCCTGTTAGTGTAGTTGGTATTACCGAATTTGAGGCACGTAAAAAATACGATGTTGAAATATTTATGTCTCACTTTCGGCCCATGAAGCATACTCTTTCAGGTCGTGCTGAATACATTATGATGAAAATAATTGTAGATAAAAAAACGGATGTAGTTTTGGGTGTTCACATGGTCGGCGAGGATGCGCCCGAAATCGTTCAGGGTCTTGCGGTTGCTCTAAATTGTGGCGTTACAAAAGCCCAATTTAATTCTACCATTGGCATTCATCCTACTGCGGCGGAAGAGTTTGTTACTATGCGAGATCCTTTGCCTGATTCTAGTAGTGATAGGGAAAACATTTAGGAAAATGCGAGCCATAATATGCCGTAATTGGTGCAGTCCAGATGATCTTTGTCTCGCCGACTTGCCTAGCCCGTCACTCGCGCCTGACCAAGTGCGTTTGCGCGTTAATGCTGTCGGGATTAATTTTGCGGACACCTTGATGGTAGCGGGAAAGTACCAAGTGAAGCCTTCTTTCCCTTTCTCTCCTGGCCTTGAATGTTCGGGTGAAATTGTTGAAATGGGTCCAGACGTTGTGGGCTTTAAAATCGGCCAACGCGTTATGGCAATTTCTCGTTTTGGTGGCGCTTACGCAGAGGAGCTCATTACTACCCACGACTACATAGTACCTATTCCAGATGAGATGGATTTTATCACAGCGGCCAGTTTTCCCGTAGCTTACGGTACTGCTCATTTCTCTTTAACACATAGAGGTCAGTTGCAGGCAGGAGAGATACTTTTGGTTACCGGTGCTGCAGGTGGTGTCGGTCTGGCTGCCATTGAAGTAGGTAAGCAGCTAGGAGCAATGGTTATTGCTGCTGCTGGCAGTAAAGAAAAACTCGCAATCGCTAAATCTCATGGCGCTGATCACCTCATTAATTATGCGAAGGAGAGCATTTGTACGCGTGTGAAAGAAATCACGAACGGAAGCGGGTTTGATGTTTTATTCGATCCGGTTGGGGGGGGTGCGTTTGAGCAATCTTTGCGCGCTACAAACTGGCAGGCTCGCTTACTTATAGTTGGATTTGCCGGTGGCCGTATCCAGCAGGTACCCGCCAATCATGTATTGGTGAAGAATGTCTCTGTGATTGGAGTGGTATGGGGTGCGCAAGCTGCACGGGAGCCTATTGTTGTAACGCGCGGACTTAATCAACTCCTGACTTGGTGGCAGGCTGGAAGGCTAAAACCACATGTCGCGAAAACTTTTCCTCTTGAGGAGGCTCCTGCTGCTATGAAAGCTCTGTTATCTCGCGCTTACCCCGGTAAAATTATTCTCACATGCTAGAAGACAGATTTTCATCATTCAGCACTTCAACGGAGTCTGTTTTGTGATCATTGATGACCTGGCATTCTTCGAAGTACATCACAAGCAAGTGCCCGAAGCGCCTTCTAGCTAAAGGTTTGAATAATATTTGTTAATATGACAAAATAAATTGTTTTTTTATCAGCATTCAGGCAAATCTACTTGCTCATTATTTATACTCAGCTGGCACAGCGTCCAATTCATCAAATTCCCTTCCACCGAAGGCTTTATGGATCCTTGGAAACGAGCCTGCGTGGGGCCACCAGTTCCTGAAACCAGGAGCCTGCCAAAAACGGTCAGCATCTCTCCTGCGGGTATGGCCTCGCATTCAAACATAAAGCCCCCGCGCCCTAGTGCTTTATCGAGCGGTTCTGCGATGAGTTGATCGATCGCCTCGCAAGCTTTGGAGCGCTTTATCTGGTCATTTGTTTGTGGTGATGGGCTCTGAGCCGCCACAAATGGAGGTTGAGCCCAAATTATTAAGCTGATAAAGGCACTTAATGCCGCTGTATGCATCTGATAACTAATCATAAGACCCCTTATTTTATATTCCTAACAAACCTTAGCACCCCTTAGATTGCTTCTAATATTGATAATATCAAGATTCATTGTAATTCCTTGTGTTTCGCCGTTAACCCTAGAAAAAGGCGAGGTGAGCCATTATAGGGTGCTTACATATTCAAAACCCGTCCCAACGTTGATTGGGACATAGACATTTGAGGCGTGCCATGGCGGCGCAAATGGCGGCCAAGTGGAGTCGCGAAAGCTGGCAAAACAAGCCTATCGTGCAGATGCCAGATTACCCTGATGTTGAGGCGGTGCGCGCTGTGGAAAAACAGTTGCGTGGCTATCCACCATTAGTGTTCGCGGGGGAAGCACGCCGTCTTAAAGCGGAACTCGCCAATGTTGCGGAAGGCCGAGCCTTTCTGCTTCAAGGTGGCGATTGCGCAGAAAGCTTTGCCGAATTTCACCCTGACAATATCCGTGATACGTTTCGCGTGCTTTTGCAGATGGCAGTTGTGCTAACTTATGGAGGTACGCTGCCTATCGTTAAAGTCGGCCGCCTTGCTGGCCAATTTGCGAAGCCTCGCTCATCAGGCACAGAAGTGATTGACGGAGTTGAGTTACCGTCTTACCGCGGTGATATCATCAATGGTATGGATTTTACGGCGGAGGCACGCCTACCTGACCCTGCGCGTATGATTCAAGCCTTTAATCAATCGGCGGTGACCTTAAACTTGCTTCGTGCCTTTGCACAGGGTGGCTATGCTGATCTGCACAAAGTTCATCAGTGGACCCTTGGATTTCTTTCTAATACACCCGTTGCAGAGAGGTATAGACAGTTCGCTGATCGTATTCAGGACTCTCTGGAATTCATGGAAGCTTGCGGTATCACTGCAGTAACTGTACCACAGATGCGTGAAACTGACTTCTACACATCACATGAAGCGTTGTTACTACCTTATGAAGAAGCTTTGACCCGTAATGATTCAACCACTGGAAAATGGTATGGCTGCTCAGCGCACATGCTGTGGCTGGGTGAACGGACTCGCCAGCTTGATCATGCCCATGTCGAATATATACGTGGTATTGAAAATCCAATCGGTATGAAAATCGGACCTAATATAACGGCAGACGAGCTTTTGGCACTTTGCGATGTCTTAAATCCTAAAAATGAATCTGGCCGCTTGACGGTTATTACACGCATGGGGGCTGAACGCGTGAGCGAACATCTACCTAAACTTATACGTACGGTTAAGCGCGAAGGATTTAATATTATTTGGTCCTGCGATCCAATGCATGCAAATACGGTGAAAAGTGAAAGCGGTTATAAAACTCGACAGTTCGACCGTATTCTTGACGAAGTAAGGGCATTTTTTGCAGTTCACCGCGCAGAAGGTACGCATGCTGGGGGTGTGCATTTCGAGCTGACAGGTGCTGATGTTACAGAATGTACTGGCGGAGCGCAGGCAATTACTGATGCGAATTTAGGCGATCGTTACCACACTCATTGTGATCCGCGTTTAAACGCTTCACAAGCATTGGAATTGGCATTCCAGTTGGCAGAAGGTCTGAAAGAGGAGCGTCGCCAGCGTCAGAAGGAAATACGCGTCGCCGTCGCGTCATAGGCGTCAGATGGTAACTTCACTTAAAATCGCTCTTGCGCAAATCAACCCAAAAGTTGGAGACATTGCTAGCAATGCGGAGCTCATTAAAGCTACGCATGCGGATGCCGCGAAGACAGGCGCTGATCTCGTCGTATTTTCCGAGTTAGTTTTAAGTGGATACCCACCCGAAGATCTTGTCTACCGCCCAGCATTTTTGGATGCGGTTGAAAATGCCACGAATGAGCTAGCACAGATTACTGCCGATAATGGCCCGGGGATTCTGATTGGAGCGCCTTGGCGGGATTTTAGCTCCTCTAGGAAGAAAAAAAATGGAAAATTAGAAGTTTATAATGCGGGCTTACTTCTAGATGCTGGAAAAATTGCTGGCGTTCGCTTCAAATATAATCTTCCTAATTATGGAGTGTTCGACGAACATCGCGTATTCAAATCAGGACCTTTGCCGGGACCTTTAATGTTCCGAGGTGTGCGTCTCGGCGTTATGGTTTGCGAAGATATGTGGTCCGAAGATGTGGCAGAGACACTTGTTGAGTCAGGTGCTGAGCTTTTGATCGTATTGAATGGTTCGCCCTTTGAGCTTGATAAACTTGATGTGCGCCTTGATCATGCTGTCGCGCGCGTTAGCGAAACCAGACTTCCTCTTATTTATGTCAATCAAATAGGTGGTCAAGATGACCTTGTTTTTGATGGCGGCTCATTTGTGTTGAACGCCGACCGCGCACTAGCGGTGCAAATGCCCAGCTGGCAAGAAAATTTAGCAATTACCAACTGGCAAAGAGTAGGTGATAATTGGGTGTGCGATGATCTGGACCTTAATCCAGCGCTCGACCGAATGGAGAATGTGTATCGTGCTCTCATGTTGGGTTTAGCCGACTACGTACGTAAAAATAATTTCCCAGGCGTCGTGATTGGCTTATCCGGAGGGGTCGATAGTGCACTGACGGCTGCCGTAGCCGTTGATGCGTTGGGGGCAGATAAAGTGCGTTGCGTGATGATGCCATCGCCCTATACATCAACAGAGAGTCTTGAGGATGCTAATGGAGCGGCACAGCTACTGGGTGCTCGCTTGGATACGGTGAATATTGGGCCGGTTATGCAAGCCTATGACGCACTTCTTGAGCCGTTATTTGTTAAAATGCAGTCTGACACTACTGAGGAAAACATTCAGGCCCGAGCGCGGGGGATTACACTCATGGCGCTATCTAATAAGTTCGGCCATATGGTTCTATCAACTGGAAACAAGAGCGAGGTAAGCGTTGGTTACTCAACGCTTTACGGCGATCTGTGTGGTGGA
This sequence comes from Fidelibacterota bacterium, assembly GCA_002712165.1. Lineage (GTDB taxonomy): Bacteria > Pseudomonadota > Alphaproteobacteria > Rhodospirillales > Rhodospirillaceae > UBA11612. The sequence goes on along the minus strand of PASS01000068.1, from coordinate 13,723 downwards.
TTTTCGGTATTGAAGGACGTTTATAAAACTACTGTCTTCGATTTGTCTCGTTGGCGTAACGCTCAGCGGCCAATGGGCGCTATGGGCCCAAATGGTCCGGTAATGCCCACACGTATTATCACCAAACCACCTTCGGCTGAGCTGAAGCCTAATCAGACTGACCAAGATACTTTGCCACCCTACGATGTTCTCGATGGTATTTTAAAAGGACTTATTGAAGGTGAAATGGGTGTTCATTCGTTAGCCGCGCAAGGTTTCAAGGAGGCCGTGGTACGGCGTATCTATCGTATGCTCAAAATTGCAGAGTACAAGCGCCGTCAGGCACCACCGGGTGTGAAAATCACCCATATAGCCTTTGGCCGGGATTATCGCTATCCCATCACTAACGGCTTTGACGATTCTGTCGAGCCGTCAATTTGACGCTGAGTATTACTAGGAATTTCTATGTCTGAAGGTGTTCTCAATCCAGTTACGAATTTTATACGCGATATTGTTAGAGCCGATATTGATGAAGGGAGACACACGAGCGTTGTTACTCGCTTTCCGCCTGAGCCAAATGGCTATCTACACATTGGCCATGCCAAATCTATTTGTCTAAATTTTAGTATAGCGGAAGAATTTGGCGGTCGTTGTCACCTACGATTTGATGACACCAACCCAATTAAGGAAGAGCAAGAATATATTGATGCTATTCAGCGCGATGTGCGCTGGCTAGGCTTCGATTGGGGCGAAGAGCTTTATTTTGCTTCGGATTATTTTGAGCAACTATATGAGTGGGCAGAGCACCTCATTAAAAATGGTGATGCTTATGTCGATGACCAGACTGCCAACGAAATACGCGAAAATCGTGGAACCCTCACTACACCGGGACTAAACAGTCCGCACCGTAAGCGAGCACCGGAGGAAAATCTCAATTTGTTCCGTCGTATGCGAGCAGGAGAGTTTCCAAATGGGGCGCGTGTACTACGTGCTAAAATCGATATGTCTTCAGGTAATATTAATCTACGAGACCCAGTGCTGTATCGCATTATTCATACTGCCCATCCACGTACCGGCACAAAGTGGTGCATTTATCCTAATTATGATTTTGCTCACGGACAGTCGGATGCGATCGAGGGTATTACCCACTCGTTTTGTACTCTTGAATTTGAAGACCATCGCCCACTCTATGACTGGTTGCTCGGCCGTCTCCCGGTTCCAGCTTTCCCGCGTCAATATGAATTTGCCAGACTAAATCTGAGTTTCACCATAATGTCTAAGCGGTTCTTAATCAGACTCGTGCGCGATGGGCATGTGAGTGGCTGGGATGACCCGCGCATGCCAACCTTGGCGGGTATGCGAAGGCGTGGCATTCCCCCGGAAGCGATCCGAGACTTTATTCGCCGTTGTGGTGTTGCACGGGCTATTGGAATCACAGAATTAGCGATGTTAGATGCCTGTGTACGTGAGTACTTAAATAAGATCGCGCCACGCTACATGGCTGTGCTGCGCCCACTAAAAGTAGTGATAGAGAACTATCCGGATGGTGAAGGCGAAATGCTTGAGGCAGTAAATAATCCAGAAGATTCGGCAGCAGGGTTGCGTCAAGTGCCGTTTAGCCGTGAGCTTTATATCGAGCAGGATGATTTCATGGAGAACCCACCGAAGAAATTTTTTCGCCTTTCGCCTGGTAAGGAAATTCGTTTGCGATACGCTTATTTTATTACTTGTCGTGAGGTTTTGAAAAACTCTGCTGGTGAAGTAATTGAGCTGCGTTGCACTTATGACCCAGAGACAAAAGGGGGTAACGCACCTGATGGCCGCAAGGTAAAGGCCACTTTACACTGGGTTTCTGCTCCTCATGCAAAGGTATCTGAGGTGAGATTGTACAATCCACTTTTCACTCAGCCCGATCCCGGAGCAAACGATAATCCAATTGCAAATCTTAACTCGAAATCAGTCGAAGTTGTGCCAAACGCTCAGCTTGAGCCGGCGCTGGATATGACTGCCCCCGGCGAAATAATGCAGTTTGAGCGGCTTGGCTATTTTTGCCGCGATCCAGATGAAGGATTAATATTTAACCGTACTGTCGGTTTGCGGGATAGTTACGCTAAAGCACGATAATAATTTTCAAAAGCGATCTTTGTCACTTTCTGTCGTACCTCCTTCCTTGCATTTATTGTCTTTATTCCAGCCGAGGAAATTTTATCTCGCCGGGCTTATAACAGATTGTGTTGGTAATTTTGCTCTAGGCAAGTTCACGTCTTCATTAGCGAGCAAAAATTCGAGTGGTCGAGATTCAATAATTTGAAATATGGCTCCATCGTCTTTATGCTGATGCTTATAATTTTTCTGTCTTAGTCTAGTGAAGGGCCCAGCTATGCCAATAGTATATGTTGCCTTGAGTAATATTATGCAGGAATGGGGGGCTGATGTGGGCGTGAGCAAGCATCTTTATAAAGTGGGGTATGCTGAGGGCGATCCGCAGAATGCAATTAAAGCACTTAATAATGAAAATTTTGCTGGGCATTCGGATTGGTCATTGGCAGGTAGCCGAGATGTAGAGGGCATAGATGCTGAAACTTTGACGCAACGTGCTTGCGAGCGTTACAACGTTTTAGATCCTCTTTATTATCCCAGACTTAAAGGAGTTAAAGATATTATCCGGCTAGACCAGCGTAAGGTCGAAGCCCACATCGTTATTAAGAAAACGATGGAGGGCCAGGATAGTAAAGTACCGAAATTGAAGCCTGTCGATATGTCTAATTTTCTTATCGAAGGTATTTTATAGTTTTCTTGCTGCGATTTCCTTTATATTTTTGTCGTTGAATGACATGACACGTTGTAAATTAGCGGCGGCCTAAATTCAGTCTTTGAAGAAAGTGTTTCGACTTCTGGAAGTTTTATATAAAGAAATGAATTCCGATGATCGCAGCCTTGGGGCTCCAACTCGAACGCAAGCCACATCTTACGCTGAGAAGGCAAGACTGCCGGCTAAGCCCGGCAAAAATCCACCAGCCGTGATTCTGGTAGAGCCGCAGCTGGGTGAAAACATGGGGACCACCGCTCGAGCCATGATGAATACTGGACTTGAGGATTTGCGCCTTGTTGGCCCTAAGAATGATTGGCTGGGTGAGCGGGCTATTGCTGCTGCTTCAGGCGCGGATCGCATTCTTAAATCTGCGCGCCTCTATGACAGTGTGAGTGAAGCCATATTAGATTTGCAAGTTGTATATGCTGCCACAGCCCGTCAACGAGATATGGTGAAGCCCCTGATGAACAGTCGTGCAGCGGCCGCAGATATGCGAATTCATTCTGCAGCAAACCGTAAGTTGGGTATTCTATTCGGTTGTGAGAAGGATGGCCTTGCTAACAATGAGATAAGTTTTGCTAATACTATCGTCGAAGTACCACTGAATCCGGCGCACTCCTCACTCAACTTGGCGCAAGCGGTTTTGATCATCGGTTACGAATGGTTTCAGGCTGGGTATGCAGGTCCCGAGGCTCTTGTGACCTACAATAAAGCTCAGCAGCCAGCAGTTCAGCATATGCTACAAGGCCTCTTCGATCACCTAGAGCGAGAATTGGTAAATTGCGGCTTTTTGCGTATACATGAGAAGCGACCGAGCATGATGGTTAATATCCGTAATTTATTGCAGCGTGCTGACCTCACAGAACAAGAGGTGCGGACCCTTCATGGAGTAATCACCGAACTGCGTTATGGTCGGAGGGATGATCGGCCTAAAAGGCAGTCTGGACATAAGGTAGTTGAATATTGAATGGATGGTCCAACAACTGATACTTCAATCCATTCTATGTCCTCTCTATTAGCTATGCACAAGTCAGAGTAATGGCCTCTCTAATGATTTCTGAAAATAGTCTTTTTGTTGTGTGCCTTTAGATGTGGGTGATGCAAATATCTCAGATGATTTATATATAAGTAATTGTTATTTATAGTGTATTAAGAACTAAATTGAAATTCTAATCGTTGACTTAGTGATCTCCATCCCTATACTCCGCCGCTTATTTCTGGGAATGCATGTGGCGTCAAAAGGCGGCCACATCGCCCCCGATCTTTGGATTGGAAGGGACTACCAGGACAATATAAAAAAACAGGACGATTATGACTAAGCGTACAGAATCCAAATATAAAATTGACCGGCGTCTACAGGTTAATCTGTGGGGCCGGCCCAAGAGCCCAATCAACAAGCGTGAATATGGTCCTGGACAGCACGGCCAGCGACGCAAAAAGCCATCAGACTACGGTGTACAGTTGATGGCTAAGCAGAAACTTAAGGGTTACTACGGCAACATATCAGAAAAGCAGTTTCGTAAGTATTACCATGAGGCTATGCGCCGTAAGGGTGATAACGGTGAGAATCTTGTGGGCATTTTGGAATGCCGCCTGGATGCTGTTGTTTACCGTATGAAGTTTGTGCCAACCGTGTTCGCCGCTCGTCAGTTCGTGAATCATGGCCATGTTATGGTGAATGATCGACGTGTAACTATTCCCTCGTTTATGGTCAAAGTCGGAGATAAAATCGAAGTTCGTGGAAAGTCCAAAGAATTAGGCACAGTGATTGCTGCCGTAGAGCTGACTGAACGTGAGGTTCCTGAGTACATTGTTGTTGACCATAACAAGATGGTAGGCGAAATGGTTCGTGTTCCGGCCCTGAAAGATATTCCTTACCCGGTTCAAATGGAACCAAACCTCGTCATCGAATTTTATTCCCGATAGACTTGAGCTGGGCTCTTTATAAACAATGTAGTTATCCGTGTTGCTGAGGGCCGTGTTATGACGGATTGCAAGCGCCCCATGAGTGACAGTGCCCGTGCTATTTTCGGCGTCGACTCTATTGCAATTAAAGGCGGCTTCTTGCTTTGCACAGGATGCCGAGAACGCGGCAGCTGTCAGTTTGGTATCACTGGCGAGGAAGTTCTTGAAGACGGTAAAGTTCGCACCTTCTTGCGCTGCGCCGCTAATTTCGCCGGAGGTCCCGATGTGGCGCATGGCGGCTGGACATCTGCGGTCTTAGACGAAATGCTAGGCCACATCGCTGTGTTTCATAATAGTTTTGCTGTAACTTCCTCGATGACGGTTAAGTATCACAGGCCAGTACCTGTAGAGCGTGACTTGGTAGGCTATGCGTGGATAGATCGTCGAGAAGGTGAAAATTGGCACTTGATTGGAGAAATAAGGCTTTCTGAGCCAAGCACTTTGTTGGCGCGAGCGACAGCATTATTTATTGAACGGGACTTCGGTCATTACCAGAGACATGAGGAGTGGCTAGACACACATAGAGGAGTTGGTGGTTTTTCAAAGGATGAATGAGACTTTCAACGATGATGGGGTTTATAAAGCCCCGCTATTCTAGTCGGATATGCGGTAAATTAGTTTGCTGTAATATCCTTTTCTTTCATCAGCATTGCTAATTCACCACTTTCAGCCATTTCTCGGACAATATCGCAACCACCAACAAACTCGCCTTTGACATAAAGCTGGGGGATAGTAGGCCAGTTAGCGAATTCTTTGATCCCGGTTCGTATCTCATCGTCCTCAAGCACATTAATACCTTTGAACTGAACACCTAGGTGGCTAAGCACCTGTACAACGGCAGCAGAGAAGCCACATTGGGGAAATGTAGGCGTGCCTTTCATGAAAAGTACAACATCATTCTCACTAACATCTTTCTTGATTTTGTCGATTGCTGGATTATCGATCATAGAGGCCCTCATAGTGTGCCGCCGCGCGATCGGTCGCATGGGCGTTTAATTGATGTAGCAGTATAGGCTGACTACGGCAGATCACAAGGTATGTAAATACCTCATCACAGTTTAGGCATTATCTGGGGTGCCGGTTTGTAAGGCTAAAGCATGTAATTCTCCACCCATTTTGCCCTTCAGTGCTGCGTAAACCATTTGGTGCTGCTGAATGCGGTTTTTGTCTTTAAAAGATTCGGATATAACTACGGCTGCATAGTGATCTCCATCTCCGCGTAGGTCTTTTATGGAAACTTTTGCATCGGGAAAGGCTTCCTTGATCAATAATTCGATTTCTGCTGCATCCATCGCCATGATAAAACCCTTCTTTAACTGCTAATCCTTCCCAGTCATATAGGACGGGAACCAGTTTTCATTCAAGCTACGCAAGGTGGTGAGTTCGACTTTCTTGGTGCCAATGGCAACTGAATTTCCTCCGGTTGAGCCAACCTTTTGTATGGGAATTCCAAGTTGTGTGGCCTCTTTATGTAGTGAGTTCACGTCGTTTTCTTTTGCCGTGACCACGTAGCGACCCTGATCTTCGCCAAATAAAAAACTATGCTGGTATCCTTGAATTTCGAACAGGGTGCAGCCTATGTTTCCTGCTAGGGCCATTTCTGTGAGTGCGATGAGCAGGCCGCCATCGGATAGGTCGTGACAGGCGCTTATGCGGCCCGCCAGAATAAGATTGCGAATGAAGTCACCTACTGACTTCTCATAGGCAAGGTCTACCGGCGGTGGCGCTCCATCTTCTCGGTTGCAGATTTCACGCAAGTAAAGAGACTGCCCTAGCCAACCCTCCATTTCCTCCTTGTGACCAATTAGGAGTATTGCATCGTCTGCTTTCTTAAAGGCAAGAGTGGCCATGTTATCAATATTATCAATTAGACCGACACCGCCGATAGCTGGGGTTGGTAGAATAGGATTGCCATCAGTTTCATTGTACAGCGAGACGTTGCCGGAGATGACTGGATAGCCCAGCTCATTACAGGCTGCGCCAATGCCTTTAATGGCTTCAACTATCTGCCCCATGATTTCGGGTTTTTCCGGATTACCGAAATTCAGATTGTCTGTGATGGCCATGGGCTTCCCACCAACCGCAGTGATATTTCGCCAGCTTTCGGCCACAGCCTGCTTACTGCCCTCGAAAGGGTCAGCATTTACATAACGCGGCGTACAGTCAGTGGTGATGGCTAGTGCACGATTTGATTTGTGTAGACGCACTACTGCAGCGTTACCACCGGGGCGCTGAGCGGTGTCGGCCATGACCATGTGATCGTATTGCTCCCATACCCAACGGCGGCTAGCGAGATCAGGACAGCCCATTAGTATTTTAAGGGCATTGGTCCAACAAATAACTTTTACGTCCTTTGCTGCGAGCGCAGGTTGCTTAAGTGTGGGCACCCACGGTCGGTCATATTCAGGTGAGGCCTGAGCCAGGGGATCTATTGGTAAGTCGGCAACAGTATCGTCGTGTAATTTCAGAACCATACGGCCTGTATCTGTCAAAGTGCCGATTACGGCAAAATCCAGCTCCCATTTGTCGAATATGCGCCGAGCAATATCTTCCTTGCCAGGTTGCAGGACCATGAGCATGCGTTCTTGGCTCTCGGATAGCATTATCTCATAAGGCGTCATGCCTTTCTCGCGTGTGGGTACTTTATTCATATACAGCTCAACACCCACACGACCTTTAGAGGCCATTTCAAAGGATGAGCTGGTGAGGCCAGCAGCACCCATGTCTTGAATGGCGACAATAGTATCGGTGGCCATCAGCTCTAAGCAGGCTTCTATTAGGAGCTTTTCAGTAAACGGATCGCCAACTTGAACTGTGGGCCGCTTTTCCTCAGCATCATCACCAAATTCCGCTGAAGCCATAGTTGCACCGTGAATTCCATCTCGCCCAGTCTTAGAGCCGACATAGACGACCGGGTTTCCAGAACCTGAAGCAGCGGAATAGAAAATATTATTTTTGTTAGCAACGCCCACGGTCATAGCGTTAACGAGGATGTTACCGTCATAGCTGGAGTGAAAATTTATTTCGCCCCCGACTGTAGGAACGCCGACACAATTGCCGTAATCGCCGATACCGGCAATGACCCCGGAGACCAGATGGCGGGTTTTGTGGTGTTCGGTAGAACCGAAGCGCAGAGCATTCATGTTGGCGATAGGCCGTGCACCCATAGTGAATACATCGCGCAAAATACCACCAACGCCTGTGGCAGCGCCCTGATAGGGCTCGATATAAGACGGGTGATTGTGGCTCTCCATTTTGAAAATGGCTGCCAGCCCTTGGCCTATATCTATGACACCCGCATTCTCGCCTGGGCCACAGATCACCCAAGGTGCTGAGGTGGGTAATGTCTTTAGCCATTTCTTTGAGGATTTATATGAGCAGTGTTCTGACCACATGACTGAAAAAATACCTAATTCCACAATATTGGGAATACGGCCTCCGAGAATTTCCAGAATGCGGCCATACTCCTCATCTGTCAGGCCATGGGATTTGATGTCCTTTTTGGTGATGCTTGCCATAGCATGGTTCATGCTAGAGCCTCCACTAGGCCATCAAACATAGCTCGCCCTCCTGTGCCGCCGAGCTGATCATCGGCAAGACGTTCGGGATGCGGCATCATGCCTAGAACTGTCTTAGATTTATTAAAAACACCTGCGATGTTGTGCTGTGAGCCGTTAACATTGGCGCAATCGTTGACTTTACCGTTCTCATCGCAGTAGCGGAAGGCAATGCGACTCTCGTCTTCAAGAGCTTTTAATGTCTTTTCGTCAGCAAAGTAATTGCCTTCGTGATGAGCAACAGGAATGCGTATCACTTCACCGGCTTTATAGCCTGAAGTGAATGCGCTAGTATTATTTGTAACTTGTAGATGCACATCGCGGCAGATGAATTTTAGATCACGGTTACGCATTAGCACACCAGGAAGAAGACCTGTCTCGGTTAGAATCTGAAAACCGTTGCATATACCGAGAACGCGAACCCCAGCCTCAGCCTTGAGCTTTATATCCTTCATTATTGGGGAGTAGGCTGCCATAGCACCGCTGCGCAAATAATCGCCATAGGAAAAACCACCAGGTACAACAATGAGATCTAGGTTTGGCAGTTCAGTGTCCCGATGCCAGACCATTTTGGGCACCTTGCCCATGCTCTTTTCAAGGGCAACTGCTATATCGCGATCGCAGTTAGATCCCGGGAAAACAATGACAGCAGCCTTCATGAGTTCAATCTACAATCTCGACGCTATAATTTTCTATGACTGTGTTGGCAAGCAGTGCTTTACAAATATTCTCAACCTTAGATTTGGCCGCAATTTTATCGATCTCGGTGATGTTTAATTCGATATACTTGCCCTGGCGTACATTAGCTATGTCTTTAAATCCTAGGCTATGTAGCGAATGCTCGATCGCCTTACCTTGAGGATCAAGCACGCCGTTTTTTAATGTAATGTGAACCTTAGCTTTCAACGACATGCTCCTAAAAACCAGCTATCAAAATTTCCGCCTCCAAGCTTGCGGTATGGACCTGCCTTCATTGTAAGGTAGACGGACCTTGTTGGTCCGGCGGACCACTTTCCGGTAATATTCCTAGTCGCCGGGCAACTTCTTGGTACGCTTCTTCAACTTCACCCATATCGCGCCGGAATCGGTCTTTGTCCATCTTTTCATTAGTTTTTGAATCCCAAAGACGACAATTGTCTGGTGATAACTCGTCAGCGAGAATTACCTGGATGTCCCCATTCTCCAGGAATAGACGCCCAAACTCGAGTTTGAAATCTACTAATTTTATGCCTATGCCTAGAAACATGCCCGAAAGATAGTCGTTAATACGTAACGCCATATTCAACATTTCATCCACCTCGTGAATGGCGGCCCAGCCAAAGCCGGTGATGTGCTCTTCCGAGATCAGTGGGTCGCCCAGCTGGTCATTCTTATAATAGTATTCAACGATAGAGCGGGGCAGGCGAGTACCTTCTGGAATTGCGAAGCGTTCTGATATGGAACCTGCTGCAATATTACGTACCACGACTTCTACTGGAATAATCTCTACTTCCTTTACTAATTGTTCGCGCATATTGAGCCGCCGCACAAAATGCGTTGGGATACCAATTTCCTCTAGCTTCATCATCAAATATTCGGAGATGCGGTTGTTGAGGACACCCTTGCCGGTAATAGTACCCTTTTTCTTATTGTTAAATGCAGTAGCATCGTCCTTAAAATATTGGACGAGGGTGCCGGGTTCTGGACCTTCGAAGATTACTTTTGCTTTGCCTTCGTAGATTTGCTTGCGGCGGGCCATAGGCCTCTCACTATTAAATAAATATATTAAACCGAGGCAGTTTTGACCAATAGCCGGTTTGTGTAGTGGAAGCGCCCATATAGCAGGTGAAGAGACTGGCCACAACGAGTGCTGCAGCTATTAATAAATCCGCTGAAATACAGCCTTGTTGCTAGCATTTAATAACGTTTCAGATATCCACAGGGGTGAATTTAGAAGACTCGGGCGGGCCGGGAGCAAATAGCCAGACTGGACGTATTTTATCTGGCCCATGCGCAGTCTCCACAGAAGGTAAGGCTAATAGCGAGGAGGATGACGTGCCAAAGCCATTATCCATTCGAAAGCTCATAGCGTTGATGGCAGAGCCCTGGGATTTTGTGGCGCCAAGTAGCCCCCGCCATTCTGTCCAATTGCCAGTTTCTGGGTTGGGTGGCTGGGCAGCCTCAAAGCTAGGTAGGTAATTGGCAATTCGAAGATCTGAAAGGTCATTTCGGTCGTGGGCTGTAAAGACTGACAAACCTGTAGGGATGGGAAAGGCTGTAATAGCTTCCGCATCTGCGGTCAAAGACAGCCACCATGCCTCAGTATTATCGGTGATAACTAAGTTGAAAGGGCGATAGGCCTCAGGGTTAATGTCCGCAAGGGCCTTGGCGCTTGCTCTCGCGTCAGCATGGTCCAGGGCCTCTAGAACTAATTCTCCCCGGCTACGTTTTCCAGGAGCTGGGCCGAGCGATCCGTGTCGATTTAATATGCAAGCTGCGAGCCCGGAGTCATTTAGCCCCATCCAGGTTCCACCAGCCAAATCATCACGTCCTGCAACGACATCAGCCCGATCGGACCAGTGACGCCCCGGTGGTGTCCAAGGCCTACTAAGCATTTCATCACGATTTGCACCCATAATAATAGGCCAAGGGTGCTCTGGGCGGCGGAGAATGACAACGGTACACATGGGTTCAATGAGCATGTTTGTTATAGGGGCTATTCACAAAATCGTAACGAGATTATAGCGGTGATGCCAGTTGCGCCTAGCTTACGGCATCGTTATATCAAGGCTTAATTGGCGGTTCAGCCGTGCTTCGCCTTTACAAATTTTCGGAGAATATGATGAGCGACTCGTTTAAAGACCGCGAAAAAGGCTTTGAGTGGAAATATCAACTTGATCAAAACCAAGCCTTTCGGGCGCAATCGCGGCGAGACCGCCTTTTCGGAAAATGGGTTGCGGTTAAGCTTGGTTTGGCTGGGCATGAAGCCGACAACTACGCAACGGCAGTTGTGGATTCAAACTTTGAGAAGCCTGGCGACGAGGACATGCTAGACAAGGTTAGAGCTGACCTCAAGGCTAAACAGATCGAAATATCCGACATTGGTCTTAGGACTGCTTTGTATGAAGCCTACGGTGAGGCGGCAAAGCAAATCTCTGAGGAAACTAAGAAGTAGTAGTCAGTCAGTAGCTATACTTCGTCAAACACCCGCTTGAAAATTGTGTTTACGTGTTTTGTATGATAGTTCATATCGAACAGGTCGTTTAGTTCTTTGCTTTTCAGATGTTTAGTAACATCCGAATCTTTAACCAAGTAGTCTTTCAACTGTCCGCCTTCGTCCCAAACCTTCATCGCATTTCGTTGGACTATCGCATAAGCTTTTTCGCGACTAGCGCCTGCTTGGGTCAAAGCGAGAAGTACGCGCTGAGAAAAAATCAACCCGCCCATCATATCAAAGTTTTTTTCAGCGGCGTCAGGATACACAATCAATTTTTCGATAACTCCGGTAAGACGAGCTAAAGCAAAATCTAATGTAATGGTTGCATCCGGGCCGATATAACGCTCCACCGAGGAATGGGAAATATCTCGTTCGTGCCAGAGGGCAACATTTTCAAGAGCTGGGATAACATAGCCGCGTACTACCCGCGCAAGGCCTGTCAGATTCTCAGTCAGGATTGGATTGCGTTTGTGGGGCATGGCGGATGAGCCTTTTTGCCCGGCAGCAAAAAATTCTTCAACTTCGCGTACTTCCGTTCGCTGAAGGTGGCGGATTTCAGTCGCAATACGTTCAATGGAACTAGCGATAATGCCCAGAGTTGCAAAGAAGTTGGCGTGGCGATCGCGTGGCACAACTTGAGTAGAAATAGGTTCAATACGAAGACCCATCTTATTGGCTACATGCGCTTCGATGGACGGATCAATATTAGCGAAGGTACCGACGGCCCCCGAAATACTGCAGGTAGCGATATCATGCCGTGCACTTTTGAGTCGGCGGTGATTACGGACAAACTCGGCGTAAAAACTCGCGAATTTAAGACCGAGAGTGATTGGTTCAGCATGGATTCCGTGACTGCGGCCGATCGCGATGGTCATTTTATGATCTATGGCTTGATTCTTTATGGCTTTCAGAAGGGCTTCGATGTCTTCAAGCAATAAGTCTGCAGCCTGGGTGAGTTGGACCGATAGGCAAGTATCGAGCACATCCGAAGAGGTCATGCCTTGGTGGATGAAACGGGCTTCTGGACCGACGTGCTCAGCTAGATTGGTGAGGAAAGCGATAACATCGTGTTTAGTTTCAGTCTCTATTTCGCTGATTCGATCGATGTCCCATTTACCATTCTCCCACACGGCTTTGGCAGCTTCAGCTGGAATTACGCCCAACTCTGCTTGTGCGTCGCAGGCATGCGCCTCAATTTCAAACCAGATACGGAATTTATTTTCCGGTTCCCAGATCTTAGTCATCTTGGGTCGGGCGTAGCGTGGGATCATTCGACGTCGTCCTGTAAGGGCTGGGACGTGTTTGCATTTGTATCATATGGCGGACAGGTGTAGCCCCTGGGAGATAGGGTGAAAATTTCTACACCAGTTTCGGTGACACCAATAGTGTGCTCGAACTGCGCGGATAGCGATTTATCACGAGTGACTGCAGTCCAGCCGTCGTCAAGGACTTTAGTTTCAGGTTTTCCAGCATTGATCATGGGTTCAATGGTAAAAATCATGCCTGCCTCAATCACCCTGCCTTCGTTAGGCCTACCAAAGTGCATGACATTTGGGGCTTGATGAAAGACACGGCCAATGCCATGGCCGCAGAAATCACGAACAACAGAAAAGCGTTCCCCTTCAGCATAGTTTTGAATAGCATGACCGATGTCACCCAGAGTAGCGCCTGGCTTCACAGCGGAAATGCCACGCATCATGGCCTTGTAGGTGACTTCTACCAGACGTCTGGCTTTTATTTTCACATCACCCACAAAAAACATACGACTAGAATCTCCGTACCATCCATTGATGATAGGTGAGATGTCGATATTGATTATATCCCCCTCCTTTAGAACTCGGTCTCCGGGAATGCCGTGGCAGACAACGTGATTGACCGAGGTGCAGACCGATTTAGGGTAGCCACGGTAGTTTAGTGGTCCCGGTATAGCATTGTGGCTTTCGTGAAATTCGTGGCAAAGCCTGTCAATTTCTCCGGTGGTTATACCCGGTTTTATGTACGGCGTTATGAAGTCAAGCATTTCAGCAGTCAAACGCCCAGACACGCGCATTGCAGCAAAGGCCTTTGGGCCATGAATTTCAACACCATCGGGGCGTTTAAGGGCATCTTCGCGCATTGCAAGATTCATCCAAGGCTATGGTTTGTGGACAGTTAACTTAACAGCGTGGCAATTTTAGGGATATATGCATCAATTTGGTAAAGCCAATATCAACG